>JAKFYA010000464.1 GCA_021731095.1 Acidobacteriota bacterium
GAACTTCTCGTCGGTCACCGGTCCGTCGTTGCCGTTGGCGAACCCTTTGACGTCCAGGCAGAAGAGGACCCCGCGGTTGCTGACGTAATAGACCCGTCCGCCCTCGACGAGGGGTGAGGAGGCGACTCCCTGGAACGGCCAGTCATTGGCCCGACCAGCCGGCAGCTTCTCATGTGTCTGCTGCCACAGGAACGCGCCCGTCTGCTCGTCGAAGGCCATCAGCACGCCGCGATCACCGGCCTGCTTCGGGTCGCGGGGCGCCTCGTTGTTCGTGCCGACGAGCACCACGCCTTCGGCCACGACAGGGTTGCCATAGCTCTGCGAGCCGAGCGGCGCACTCCACTTCACATGCTTCCGCGTCTTGACATCCCACTCGATGGGCAGCCCCTTCATGGCCGACACCATGTTGCGGTCAGGCGTGCCGCCCCACATGGGCCAGTCACCTGAGCCGGGGTCCGAGGCCAGGAGGCGCGTGGGCCAGGTGGGACTCCACACCAGCAGGGCTGCGGCCGCGCCCAGCGAGGCCAGGCGGAAGGTGCGCGAGGAGTGACGCTGCAACATGGGGCGGCTCACTGGGACAGACCGGCCGTGCCAGGCCGGTTGGGGGTGACCTTGACGTTGTCGAGAAACGCGCCGAACTCGGCGTCCACAAAGAAGCCGGGCGCGCCGGTGCTGGTGCCGTGCGGGTCGAGCTTCTCGAGCATCCAGGCCTCCGGTTCGGGGGTGCCGGTCTTCCAGACTTTGCCCCGAATCCTCACGGCGCCGCGTGGCAGGTTGTCCACGCGCAGCTTCAGCGTGTGCCACGTATCGGGGGGCCAGGTGAAGTCCCGGGAGACGGTGCGGCGGGTTTCGGGCTCCCACGACTCGAGCTTCAGCTTCTGGTGGGTGCCGTACAGGATGAGCGAGTAGGTCTGTGCCGTGATGCCCACGTCAGCCTGCTGCCGTCGGCGTGTGGGCGCGCGAACATCGGCTTCCACCGTGTAGTCGGACAGCGTGGTCGAACCGGCAAACGCGCGAATCCTCTTGAAGAGCGTATTCAGGGGCTTCTTGTGCAGAGCTTTCTGCCCATCAATGGACGCAACGGCAAATTGACCCGCCTGCATGCTGATCCAGCCGGCGGGGCTTGCGCCTTCGGCCACCGTGTCGAAGGTTTCGGTCCACGGTGGCGTGCGGACAATCCGGGCCCGGGCACTGCCCGAGAGCGTCCCGACCGTGGCCTTGATGAGGCCCGCCTGGTCCTGCTGATCTGAGGCGGCGGCAAAGGTGCCGGCGGTTACCGTGCCCTTCAGTCCATCCACGGTCCAGGTGGCAGATTCCTCACGCAGGAAGCGGCCGTGGCGGTCGAAGAGCCGTGCGTGCAGAGCCACGCGCTGGCCCGGGGCGAGAGTCAGTTCCGTTGGCGTGACCTGCAACCAGGCGGCGTCGCCCTCGCCGCGGACGGCCGGTTCATCGACGGCGAGGCCGATGGGGGCCGTGGTCCGACGCGGCCCGATGGCGTAGAGCGCATCGACAGACTGGATGAACACGCGGCCTCGCGAAATGGCCGGCGCGGCCAGAATCTGTTCCGGAATGCCCTCCGCGCTACAGCAGCTGAAGGTGCTGACCGGCAGTTCCACTTCGCTGAGCACCTCGACGCCGGCTCGTGATGGACGGAGGATCCAGAACTTGCCGTTGGCGGTGCCGACATACAGCTTGCCATCCGCCAGGACCGGTGTCGCAAGCTGCTGGGTGGTGCCCAGCCGCTTCTGCCAGAGCTCGCGTCCGGTGGCTGTGTCAAACGCCAGCAGGTTGGCGCCGCCGTCCACGATATACAGGCGGTCGCCGTCCAGCACGGGCGAGGAGAAGGGGAATTCCGTGCCGTGGTGCACCCACAGGGGCTGCTTGATGTCACCCGTCTGCCGCCCGTCGATGGCGGCCAGCATGCCGAGGGCCGGGGTGTCGAGGTTCTCGTCGCCGTGGGACACAAACACGACCCCGTCCCTGACGGCCACCCCGGTATTGATGGCGCGCTTGGACGCGGGGAAGCTCCAGACCTTCTCGCCTGTCTGGGGCTTGATCGCGTGGACCGCGCCATCTCCAAGGCCGGCGATGAGCAGTCGCTGTCCACCGATGGTGGCGATGACCGGGGGCGCATAGGCGGTGTCGTACGGGCGACCACCGGGACTGGCCACGTACACGATGGCACCGGTCTGTTTGTTGAGCGCCACGAAGCGGTGGGCGCGATTGCCGTGTTCACCCCAATTGGACAGGGCGGCATTGATGATCACCAGGTCACCGTCGATGAGCGGTGACGAGGTGCGGCCCCCGTGCGTGGTGAAGGCCGCGAACTCTTCGCCGATGGAGCGCCGCCAGAGCAGCGTGCCGTCGCGTCTCAGCGCAATCACGGTGGCACCGCTGCCGAGTGCATAGACCTGGCCGGTGGGGATGTCGACGGCGGGCGAGGACCAGGCCACGCGATGCGGTGGCACGTCGCTCTGGAAGGTGTTGAAACGGTAGTCCCAGATGATCCGGCCCGTGTCCACGTCCAGGCACAGCACGCGCTCCTGAAGTTCGGCATCGCGCCCGGCCGGATTCTGGACATACAGCCGGTTGCCCACGACCACCGGCGTCGAGCGGCCGCCAAAGGGGACGCGCCACAGAAGATTGGTGCCGCCCGGGGACCAGCGTTCCGGCAGGCCGGTCTCCCGGGAGACGCCGTCGCGCTGCGGGCCCCGCACTTCCGGCCAGTCGCCCACGGAGACGCGACGCGGGCCCTGTGCCTGAGCGGCGATGCTCAGGCCTGCAACGACCAGAGCCGCCCAGGGTGTTCTCAGCATGGCACATTAGACCATTTCCACGAGGCCATCGCCGCGCCAATCTGGTGCAGTCGGTAGGCCACCGTGCTGGACCCGTGCAGCGCTACACTGGGGCCTGCGCAGCCGTGTCCATCCGGCGGCAGTCCCGGAGGGCGTGAGGAGAACGATGAAGCTGGTCAAGCTTGCGATAGGGCACGTCTCGACAACCGTCGGAGCCGTGGATGCCAACACGGCGGCCATCACGGCATTGGTCCGCCAGGCGGCGGACGAGCAGGTGTGGCTCGTCGCGTTTTCCGAGCAGGTCATGGGGGGCTATCCGGCTGAGGACCTGGTGCAGTGGCGCGGTTTTGTCGACGCCCAGCGCACGGCACTCGAGCGCCTGGCCGCAGACACGCGTGACCTGCGGACCATTGTGGTGGTTGGCGCGGTGGTCGGGGTGGGCGGCCAGCTGTTCAATGCGGCCGCCGTGCTCCATGGGGGAGCCATCCTGGGGTTTGTGCCAAAGGAAAAACTGCCGACCTATCACGTGTTCTACGAAGCCCGCACGCTGGCGCGCGGTGTGCCGGGGCTGGCGCTCGACGCGGCCGGCGTGCCACTGGGAGACCGGGTCTTCGCCTTTGGCGACCGGTGCGTGGCCGTGGAGGTCTGCGAGGATGCCTGGTCGCCTGATGGACCGATGCGGCGCCGGTGCTACTCGGGCGCCGAAATCGTCGTGAACGTATCGGCCTCGCCCTACCGGCTCGGCATCCTGCAGACCCGCCGCGAGATGCTGGCCACCCGTTCTGCCGACAATCAGACCGTGCTGCTGTATGCCAATGCCGTCGGTGGCCAGGACGGGCTGGTGTTCGATGGTGGCGGCGGCGTGTTCCAGAACGGACGGCAACTGTTCGAGGCTGAGCGTTTCAGACCGGGTCTGGCAACCTGCGTGGTCGATCTGGATCGGACCCGCCGCCTCCGTACCGAGAACACGACCTGGCGCTCGGACTGCGAGACCTTTCAGCGTGGGGGCCAGACGGTTCCCGTCATCCGGAGCCCGCATCCCACACTGGAGGCGACAGGCCTGTCGTATCCCGCCCCTGACGGCGGAAGCTTCTTCCTGCCACCGGACACCAGGCCCACCATCAGCGCCCGCGACGAGGCCCTCGACGATCTGTTCGAGGTGCTGGCGCACGGCCTGAAGGACTATCTGGACAAGTCGCGTGCGTTCCGGCGTTTCGGCATCGCGCTCTCGGGTGGACGTGATTCGATGCTGGCCCTGCTGGTGGCCTGGCGCGCGGCGCAACTGAAGGGCGACGTGGCGACGTGGCTGTCGGCGTTCTACATGCCGAGCCGCTTTTCCGGGGCCGAGACGGCCGAGGCGGCGCGAACGATGTGCCGCGAAATCGGCATCGACCTTGGCGTGGTGCCGATTGATGACGCCTTCGCGCGCGAGGTCGAGGCCACGCGCACCATGCTCGGTGGGGAACCGACCGCGCTGACGTTGCAGAACATCCAGGCCCGGGTGCGGGCGCAGCGCATGTGGAACTGGGCCAATTCCAGTGGTGCGCTCTTCCTGCAAACCAGCGACATGAGCGAGAAGGCGGTGGGCTACACGACCATCGGTGGCGACCTGGAGGGCGCGCTGTCGGTGATCGCCAACGTGCCGAAGACGGTGGTCGTGGCGCTCCTGGGTCGTCTGCAGGCACGGTTCGGCTTCAGGGGCATTGCGCTGTGCCTGGAGACCGATCCCGGCCCGGAGCTGGCTGAGGCGCAGGCGGCCGAGGCCGAGTTGATGCCGTTCGAGGTGCTGGACGCCTGCCTCCATCTGTTCGCCGGAGAAAAGATGGCACCGGACGAGGTGGCGCTGGCCCTGCCGGCGCTCTTCCCCCAGGTCCCGGTCGAGGTCCTGGCGGCTCATGCCAGGCGCTTTGCGACCCTGTTCACGCAGTCCATCTACAAGTGGGTCCAGTCGCCGCTGGCCCTGCACGTGGGCTCGCTTGATCTGGATCGCGAGCGGGCGTTGCAACTCCCGGTCGTCCAGAGTCGCGAATGGTGGGAACAGCGTTCCTGAGCGTCGGGGCTCAGGGTTTCTGGGCGAGGCTGGCCCGATAGTCCGTTTCGGTCCGTGCCCGCGTGTCGGCCAGCGTGGTCCGCATGCCGTCGACCGTGCGGCGCTGCACAATGGACCGGGCCAGAGGCGCGAAGATCCCTCCAGGTATCACGCTGCGGCTCCGGTTCACGTACACCACATACACCGAGCCCGGCATGTCTGGCACGGACACCACGGTGGTGACGGCGAGGGACGCGTCCAGGTAGTGGCTCGCATAGATTTGCTTGGAGGACATCACCGTGACGCTGCGTGTGCTGTCTGCCTGGGAAGCGATGGTGAGATGGGTCAGCGACACCACCGGCTTCAGGCCGAAGGACTCCTTGGACCAGTAGAGGTAGTCTTCGGCGCCGCCCAGCCGGCTGGCAGGGAAGAGTCTGAGATGCTCCCGCAGGCCCGCCACGCCGTCCAGTTCCGGCGATTGGTCGAGGAGCGCCAGCGTTTCGGTTCGCAGCGAGAGCGGATCGCGCTGGTCCCGGTAGGTCATGAGGGCATCATTGCCACGTTCCATGTAGCTGTGGGCGTAGCTGGCCAGCAGGCCGCGGAACCAGACTTCGGCACGGACATGACTGTCTGGCGCACCCATCACGCCGCTGGCCTTCAGCTGCTGAATCTGCTCGGCGCCCAGGCGGAGACCGCAGGCGCCGACACGGCAGGTGCGGAGGGCCTCGACATCCGGCCGGTCCAGGGACAGCCTGGCCAGGTCGCGGGCGTCGGGCGGGCTGGAGAGGGTGCCCAGTGCCAGCACCATCTTGCTTTTCTTGAAGGACTGGATGTCGTGCAGGCGCTGGACCAGAAACTGCGGCGCCACGGCAAAACGCCCGATGCCGACTGCGCCGACATACCGGCGGTCAATCTTGCCCAGGGCGCGGGCCACGATGTCGCCCCTGTTGATCGCATCGAGTTCGGCCTGTGACACCGCGAGCAGGTGCCTGAGCTCGGTCTGGCGCAGGTTGGCGCCAGGAGACTGGGCCCGGGAAGCCACGGCGGCCGCGGACAGCGCCAGCGCGAAGACCCAGACCCGTTTCATGCCTCCGTTATATCAGGCCTGGAGGATGCGGGGCCTGCTAACATGCCAGCCGGGAGAACACGATGACCGATGAGACCAAGACGCTGCCCGCACTCGGGACCGTCGTGTGCGCCATCGACGGATCGTCGACCAGCCGGTCGGTGCTGTATACCGCCGCCGGCTTTGCCAATCATCATCTGTCTCGGCTGGTCGTGCTCCGCGTTGACGATCGGGCGGCAGAAGGTGAGTCGGCGCTGACAGCCGCAGTCGCCGAACTGCACGAGCTGGTCAACGCCAGCATTCCGGGTCATCTCGCCTATCGCGACGGGACTGACCTGCTGGTGCGCGCCGGTGACACCGCCGGGACCATCCTGGCCACGGCACGCGAGGTGGACGCCACGTTGCTCGTTGTCGGAACCCGCGCGCGCGGCAGCCTCGGCCGGGCTCTCTTCGGGTCCACGACCTCAGCCGTGCTGGCTGGGGCGACCATGCCGGTCGCGGTCGTACCGCCGACGGCTGACGAGGTCATCTCCATCGAAAGCACGAGCGTCCCGCACTTCGGTGTGATCGTGGTGGCGCTCGATCTGGGCACCCGCGCCGAGCGGCAGATGCACGTGGCGGCGACGCTGTCGACCGCGTCGCGGCACCGGTTGCTGCTGTTGCACGTGGCCAGCGCGGATACGGACCACGCGCACGCAGAGGAACGCATGGCCGCGCTGGCCCGTGGTGTCGCCAGTGCCCACGGCGAGCGGATGCTGGTGAAAGAGGGGCAGGTGGTCGACACCATCGCCGCTGTGGCGCGCAAGGTGGGGTCCGGGTTGATCATTCTCGGCCGTGACCGTACCGCAGCCGGGGCCGTGGCGTGTGAACTGGTGCGCCAGACCTCTGCACTTGTGGTCGTCGCGTGAGGCGTCGCCCCTAGCCAGCCAGAACTGGGGTGCCCGCGGGGAAGTCCGCCAGCACCGGAACTCGCGCGTCGGTCCTGACGGTGAGCACCGGGCATGGGGCCGCCCGGACAATCTGTTCCGCCACGCTTCCCAGCACGACGTGGGGAAGGCCGGTGCGCCCATGGGTACCAATCACGATGAGGTCGGCTCCCAGCCCTGTGGCCGCCGCAAGAATTGCACGGGTCGGACGACCGACGACCACCTGCGGTCTGACGGTCAAGGCGTCAAGCGCCAGGCGGGCGCAGAAGCGACCCAGTCCCCGCTCAGCCTCCTCAATCGCCCGCTCCCGGATGGCGGTGACTTCGCGCAGGTAGAGGTCCGCAATCCAGTCGTGTGACCCTGCCGGATCCTCCACGACGTGCAGCAGGGTGACCTGCGCACCGAGCGGGCCTGCCAGGGCTCCGGCATAGGCCACGACTGCCTCGGCCAGGGGACTGAAATCCAACGCAACCAGTATGTGTGCCTGTCGGTCCGGCATGGCGCCCTCCTGACCGGACCGTAGCATCTTGCGTTCCAGCGCCGGACCGGGGGACCTCAGGAGGCCTGGGGCGGCCGAGGCGTGAGTGGCAGGGTGATGGTGGCTACGGCTCCGCCGCCGACAGGGCTCTCAAGGCTGAGGCTCCCGCCATGCAACTCGGCCGACCGGCGGGCGATGGCCAGTCCCAGGCCGCCGCCGCGGGACTTTGTGGTGAAAAACGGCTCGAAGATCTGGTCGCGGATGTGTTCTGGGATGCCCGGGCCGGTGTCGCGGATGGTTACCTGGACCAGATCGCCGTCGAGGCAGATGGAGACGTCGATGGCGCCGGACCCTTGCATCGCCTGGGCCGCATTGATGAAGAGATTGGCGAAGACGCCGCGGAGCATGTTGCGGTCCGCCGCGATGGTGATCTCCGGCCCCGTCATCGACGTGGCGATGGTCTGGCCAATCGGATCGCGTTTCAGCAGGGCCAGTGACTCGTTCAGCAGCGAGTGGAGGTCCAGTGGCGAGGGTTGCGGGGGTTTCGGCCTGGAGTAGAACAGCAGGTCCGAGATCAGCTCATTCAACGCGTCCGCCCGGTCAATGATGTCGCGCATCACCGGGACTTCTGGGTCGCCCGCGGGGCGGCGGGACATGATGACCTGCAGGGCCCCCTTGATGCCTGCGAGAGGGTTCTTCACCTCATGGGCCACCATGGCGGCCAGCTGGCCGACCCGGGCCAGCGCCTCCTGGTGCCGGAGCTGTTCCTCGCCCCGTTTGCGAGCCGTGATGTCGTGGCGGATGGCAATGTACTGATACGGCCGTCCGGCGTCATTCAGGAAGGGGACGATGGTCGTATCCACCCAGTACCAGCTGCCGTCCTTGGCCTTGTTCCGGATTTCTCCCTGCCAGACCTGGCCGCTGGCGATGGTCTGCCAGAGCCCCTTGAAGAAGTCCGGCGGGTGCAGGCCCGAGTTGATGATCCGGTGGTCCTGCCCGAGCAGTTCCCCGCGGGCATATTGCGAGATGTCGCAGAACTTCTGGTTGACGTCGGTGATGCGTCCGGCCACATCGGTGGTGGCGACAATGGCCGCTTCATCGAGTGCTGCTGTGAGCTCCGCCAGCCGCTGCACGTCTGCCTGGGAGCGTCCTTCGAGCCGCTTGAATCGGACAACGACGGCGGCCGTGGTCCAGAGCAGCGCCGTGATGAGCGGGTAGTTGACGAAGATGGCCTCCGGCAGGTGGTCGTTCCAGCCATAGGCCAGGTCAATCATCAGCAGGCCCGTGACGCCGGCCGCGGCCAACAGGGGATAGGCCGGCGTGGTGATCCAGAGACCGACCAGGACGACGACCACATAGGCGACGCCATACGCCTGCCCGTTGTTGGCCTGCGCCAGGTCAAGGGCAAAGATGAGCAGGGCCAGCACCAGCGCGCCCATCATCAGGCCGCGCTGGGCGCCTGGGGCCTGAAAGGCGAAGGTCGCCGGATCGGAAATTGCTGAAGGGCGACGATACCGTGGCATTTGAGACTCAGCCTGAGAAAACGTTCGCAGATCCTGCGGATAAATCCGCACCGTTATACTACGGGGCAATGGCAAACGCGACTGTACTGGTCGTCGACGATGAAGCGCTGGTTCGCTGGTCGCTTCGCGAGAGACTGACGCGTGAAGGGTTCAACGTCCTGGAGGCGGGCACCGCGACGGCGGCGCTTGAGCAGGCTGGCGAAACGGTCGACCTCATCCTGCTCGACTACCGGCTGCCCGATTCAGACGGACTGGTCGTGCTGCGCAAGGTCAAGGAACTGTATCCGGATACGCTCGTCATCCTGATGACGGCCCATTCGACGGTCGAGAATGCCGTCGAGGCCATGAAGCTCGGCGCGTTTCACTACATCAACAAGCCCTTCAATGTGGACGAAGTGGCGCTGCTGGTCGAGAAGGCGCTTGAAACCAGCCGGCTGCGGCGCGAAGTGAAGTCGCTGCGCACCTCTGTTGGCCGGGAATACGGGTTCGACGCCATCGTCGGTAATTCCACCTCGATGCAGGCGGTCAAGTCGCTGCTGAAGCGGATTGCGGTCAGCCCGGCCTCTACCGTCCTGCTCACCGGCGAGACCGGCACCGGCAAGGATCTGGCGGCCAAAGCGGTCCACTACAACAGCGACCGGGCTGCGCGGGCCTTCGTGAACATCACCTGTTCCGCGTTGCCTGAGCAGTTGCTGGAGAGCGAGCTGTTCGGCCACGAGCGCGGTGCCTTTACCGACGCGCGCCAGCAGAAGCGGGGCCTGTTTGAAGTGGCCGACGGAGGCACCGTCTTCCTGGACGAGATCGGGGAGATGACACCGGCCCTGCAGGCGAAGTTGCTGCGGTTCCTCGAAGAGAAGACCTTCAAGCGGGTCGGCGGTCTGCAGGACATCCGGGTGGACGTGCGGGTGATTGCCGCCACGCACCGAGACCTGGAGGCAGGCGTGCGGGAGGGACGGTTCCGCGAGGACCTGTTCTATCGCCTTCAGGTCATGCCGGTGCACCTGCCACCTCTGCGGGAGCGCCGGGGTGACGTGCCGTTGCTGGCCAGCTATTTCGTGGATGCCTACAACCGCGAGTTCCGGAAGCGGGTGAGGGGCATCACCCCTGAGGCGATGCACTTCATCGAGGCCTACGCCTGGCCGGGCAATATCCGCGAGCTGCGGAATGCCGTCGAGCGTGCCATGCTCCTGATTGATCGCGAATGGATTGGTCCGGACGATTTCACGACGCTGACGAGGTCGTCGGCCGCGCCGGCACAGTTCCGGCTTCCGCCGGACGGGGTGAATCTCGAGGACGTCGAGCGCCAGCTCCTGGTGCAGGCGCTTGATCGGGCCAGTGGGAACCAGACCCACGCAGGGCAGCTGCTCGGTATCAACCGGGACCAGGTGCGCTACCGTATCGAGAAGTTCGGGCTGACCAAGCCCTGAATCCTGCTGCGGCACGCCGGACCGGTGTGCCGCAGCCGCAGTCCTTCGGACTGACAAGAAGTCCCTTCAGCTCAGAAAAACCCCCGTCTCACTCGCGTGCGGGCCTGTTCGCGCACGGAATCCCGTGGCCTGGCGCGTCCCGGCGCAGGCACGAGGGTTGCTCTGTCATGGTGTGGAACCCATCAGGGGGTGGGCCATGACGAGATACAGCGACCTGATGCCGTGTGAACCCGGAGCCTTGGTGAAGCGCCTGTGTCACGAGCTGGGTCAGGTGCGGGATGCGCGAGGTGGATTTCCCTTCTTCACGCCGTTCAGGCGGGAGTGTGGTGAGTTCCCCTGGGCGCCAGAGGTGGAAAGTGCCGAGCGCGATCACCACGGGTTCGTGACGCTCGACCTGCCAGGACCCACGACGGAAGAGGGAGGGACATCATGACACGCAGAACTGCACTGGCCATCACGCTCCTGGCAGTCTTTGCCGCGACGCAGAGCAGCGCACTGCGGGCCGACAATCCTTCGAAGGCCGTCCCGATTTCGCCTGGGGATCTCTGCCACCGCTGCGAACGCCTCTTGAGCGATCCGTTCATCGGCGCGGAGACTGTCGGTGAGGCTGGGCAGGGCGCCTCCAAGTTCCGCACCATCCGCTGCATGCTCGCGCACATCCGCGAGACCAATCCGGCCATCACCGAGATCTTCGTGGTTGATGCCCAGACCGGCAAGCTGATGAACGTGAACCAGGCGGTATTCGTACCGGTCCAGATCGACATCTACACCGGCGAGGCCCGCTACGGCGTCGGCGACCGCGACTTCATTGCGTTCCGGTCTGCGAAGGCTGCCGAGCACTTCGCGGCAGACAATGGTGTGCGGACGATGAGTTGGCCGGCCGTCGTGTTTGCGGCAGCGTCGTTGCCCGAGCGTCCGCTTGAACTGCAGCGCTGAAAGGTGAAGACCATGTCCAGGACTTGGTGGCTCGCAGGCCTGATGCTGTCTGTGACGGTGGCGCAGGCCTCGTCACAGGCACCTCGTCTGAATCTGGTGATGCGGCAGAAGCTGCAGGCCTCCCAGCACCTCCTGGGGGCGCTGGTCACCAGCCGCTGGGGTGAGCTGGAGCGCCAGTCACTGGTGCTCCAGCGGGTGACACTCGACCCCGCCTGGGCTGTGCTGGCGGAGCCGGAATACGCGCGACAGACCAAGGCGTATGTCACCGCGCTTGATTCGCTGGTGGAGGCCGCCCGGCGTCGGGACCTCGAGGCGGCCCCGCAGGCGTATGCCGCCGTCACGATGAGCTGCGTCCAGTGCCACCGGTTCGTGGCACGGCGTCGCCTCGCGAGAGGCCTGCAGGAGCCGGCCCATGATTAACGTGACCCGCATCCTCTGTCCTGTCGACTTTTCAGAGCACGCTGGCCGCGCCTTCGCCAGTGCCTGTGCCGCTGGCCGCTGGTATGGCGCGCCTGTCACGGCGCTCCATGTCGTGACTCTGTGGCCTGCCGTCGATGTTGTGCCGTCATTGGGCGTGGTCACGCCGCCGGTGGAGGTCGCGGACGGGAACCTGAACCAGATTCAGGCGCTGCTGGATGGCTTCGTGGCCAGACATCGTCCGACCGACGTCCATGTCGATGCCGTCGTTCGGGAGGCGCCCGACGTCCACCGGGAGATTCTGGCCGTCGCCGAAGCGTCTGGCGTTGACCTCATCGTGATGGGCACGCACGGGCGGTCAGGCTTCGAGCATCTCCTGCTCGGCTCGGTCACCGAAAAAGTGCTGCGCAAGGCCACCTGCCCGGTCATGGCCATCCCGCTGCCCGTCCTGGGTGCAACGGCCAGGACCGCGCCCCACTTCCGGCGCATTCTCTGTCCAATCGACTTCTCGGATGGGGCGCGTGCCGCGCTGGCCTACGCGCTGTCGCTGGGTGAGGACAAGGACGCGCATGTCACCCTGCTCAACGTCATCGAACCGGCCCCTGACGCGGCGGACGGCGTCGCCTCCATCGACACGCCTGCGCCAGCCCGCCATGCGGAGATGGTCGCGGGGCGACTGCAGCGGCTGCGGGAGCTGGTGCCGTCGGCGGCGCGCGAATGCTGCTGGGTGGAGACCACCATTGAAGACGGCAGAGCCTCCCGCGAGATCGTCCGGGTCGCGGCCGAGCGGGACTGTGACCTGATTGTGATGGGGGCACACGGTCGGGGCGCTCTTGACCTGCTGGTCTTCGGTTCCAATACCCACGCGGTCATCCGGGCAGGCGTGGCTCCGGTCCTGACGGTGCCGGCGACCGCCGTGCCTGCCTGAGCGGATCGTGAGGCCATGCGACCGCCGGGCGCTTCACCCCTGGAACGCTTGCAGAGACGGCCGGATGCGTCAGTGACGATCCGGCCGGGTACGTATGGGGGACAGGGAGGAAGGTCTGGCTTCTGCTGTCTTGCTCAGGGGCGCGTGACGTGCATCAACACCGGCACGCGGGCGAGCGTCAGGGCCCGGTAGGCATTGGTGCCGGGCGGGGCATAGCCGCCGTCTCGAAGCGCACGTCCCATGACCAGCATGGCATGAGGCGAGGCGTGTGCGGCATCCGCGAGACACTGCGGGACGCTGCCGCTCATGACCGTAATCGGCCTCGAGCCGCCGGTGCCCAGATGGCGCGTCATGGACTCCAGTTCCGGTTGCACGCGCGCCATCTCATCGCGAGTGGCCCGCTCTGCGTCATCCCGCCAGCGGTCCAGGACCCCCAGCCGCGGAATGACGTGAATGAGCTCGACCTGGGTGCCCAGCCGTTCGGCGAGCGCCACCCCGGCCGCGGCCGCCTCGATGGACGGCAGGGTCAGGTCGATTCCACAGACGACGGGGCCCGTGCCACCGAGATCCTTGCGGTCCGGCTGAGCGGGGCGCCAGGCGTCCGGCACGACGACCACAGACAGGTCCGCGCGCCGCAGCACGCCCTCTGCGGTTGACCCGAAGACCAGATGCCCGGCACCCGACATGCCGTGGGCGCCCAGCACGATCAGATCGGCGTCTTCCCGGTGAGCCAGATTGAGCACGCTGTGGACGGCATCTCCGTCGATGACGTGCACGCTGGCATTGCCGGCACGCGCCGGCCAGGTGTCGGCAATGAAGGCCCGGAGTGCTTCCCGTGATTCCGTCGCCAGATCGAGACCGCGCGACCGGGCTGCCGCAGCCAGCAACGGATCTTCGGCGTGCATCACGTGCAGTTCCGCGGCGCACTGAACCGCCAGTCGGGCGGCAAAGTCGAGTGCCGTCCTGGATGGCTCGGAGAAGTCGATGGCGGCAAGAATCCTGGTGGGTGGCAACATGGCAACGATCTCAGGACGAGGCGGTGTCAGACATCGTGGCCAGGACCTTGTCGCGGACCGTCAGGACCGGACAGGGCGCTGAGCGGATGACCCGTTCGGCCACGCTTCCCATCATCAGATGCGACAGCCCGCTACGGCCATGCGTCCCCATCACGATGAGGTCTGCGTGGGTGTCGGCAGCGCACTGGGCGGTCACGTCCCCCGGTCGTCCCAGCTCGACGGACGTGGTGGCCGACAGCGTTGCCGGCACGGTGGACTTGCAGGCCGCCATGCGCGTCGTGGCCTCGGCAGTCATGTCATCGAGCAGCGTGCCGAGGTCCACCGTGTAGGTCTCGGTGCCCCACATGGGCGGCATCTCCAGCACGTGGAGTAGGTGGAGTGAGGCGCCGAGGCTTTCGGCCAGTGTCTCGGCGTATCGCAACGCCCGGTCTGAGTGCTCACTGAAGTCAACGGGTACCAGGATGCGAGTGATGACTGGTCTCATGACGTCCTCCGCCAATTCGTCAGAGCATCGTCCATGCCACACCGAAGATTCGCGTGGTCCTCTGAATGCGCCCTGCGGCCCCAAGCCTAACGCGTATTTTCCCAGATGGGCCGGATAAACCCGCACAGGTTGGTCGGGCCGCCTGAAAAGTGGCCGAAAGCACCGGGCGTCAGAGCTGGCCGACAGATTGCACAGGGCAGGGGCGGAGAGCGGCAGATGTCCATCCTCACATTCCTCAAGACCGGTCCGGGGCGAGCGCTGCGAGTCGCGCTGGGGAGCGTCCTGGTTACGGTGGGCATGCAGGATGAGACCCTGTTCGGCACCCTGCTCGAGATGGTCGGTCTGGTACCGATGGTGAGCGGACTGGCGAACATCTGCCTGATTGAAGACCTCGTGCTGGCCCTGCGTGCCCTTGGGCACCTTCGACCGCCAGCGCTGCGTCCCAAACCCTGAAGAGGTGGGCCATGTTCGATCTGATTGCTGTCGGTCATCAACGGACACCGCATACGGACACTGTTCCGATGTTGCTGTCGTGGGGGTTGCACCTCATCGCGGGAGGCGCCCTCATCGTCGTGCCCCTGCTGATGGCGACGCATGACCTGCCGACGGTGCCAGGCATGATGGCGTTCGTGGCACCTGAGCCGGTGGCTGCGCCCCCGCCGCCCCCACCGCCTGCAGCAGCCAGATCAGCCGAGGCGACACCCAGGCCCGTGCCGTCGTCGAATCCTGAGGCGGCGCCGATCG
>JAKFYA010000458.1 GCA_021731095.1 Acidobacteriota bacterium
AGATTCACGCGCGGGCCAGTGTCTCCCACGAAGTAGAGACCCTGCAGGCCGATACCGACCTTCTGCGGGCCAGGGCTGCTCTGGCTTGCCGGGCTGCCATCGCCGCTGTAGTCGAACGAGCCATCGTTATTGATGGCGTTGTTGAGACCAAAGGCGAACTCCGTGCGCACGAACGCAGGAATGGTGGCACCGGCTGCCTCGGCATCCAGGAAGCCGAGAATCGCCCAGCCGACCGTGGACCCGTCGAACTGGCAACCGTTGTGGCCGTAGCCGAAGCCGCCTCGGCCAGCGCCGCAGTTCGCGTCAGACTGACCCCAGGCTTCCGCATTCACGAGACGCTGGAGGATTTCGCCGTAGGTCTTGTTCAGCGTGTAGCCGCCAACCTCCGTGTTCACACGGTTGAGCACGCCGCTCGCCGCGAACGGAAGGATCGCGACGGCCGTGGCATAGCCAGGGTCGCCGGGAGCCGACAGGCCCACGCAGTCCCCTGCCGTCGGTGCTGCCGCAGTCGCGACGCACGGATTGCCGGCAGTCTGGACTCCCATGCCCACAGTGGACAGCGAACTGAGGACGTAGTTGATGCCTCAGCGGACGATGTACTTCTCATACAGACCGGTCGGCGCGACATTGCCCGTCAGCTTGTAGCCGTGGTTTTCAAAGGCCAGGACGATGAGCGCGGCATCCGCATACGGGAAGCTGTTGCCCCAGTTGGTCGTCGCCGCAGCAGGGAAGCCCCCAGCGCGATTCGACTGGCTCACCCAGAGATAGCGGAGACCATCCTGGATGGCCATATTGATGCCAAGGCTGCGGTTGGCTGCCAAGGCTGCGGGACCGGCACCAAAGGAGGCGGGATCAAACGCCTGCACGGTCGTCGTGGCCACTTCCGCACCCACCGTCAGCGTGACGGTATAGCTGCCGCCCGTGGTGTAGGTGTGGTTGAAGGCGATGTAAGAACGGTCCGACACGTTGCCCGCGGTCACAGGGGTACTGTCGCCGTAGTCCAGCGTGAACGCGGTGCCGTTGCTCAGGGTGCTGACACCCCAAATCACCGTGGATCCGCCGATGCGGGTATCACGCTTCGGCATCAGGAGGGTCTCTGCATTGGCAGCGCTGGCCGCCAGGCCGAGAACCGCGCCCAGCGTCAGGACGCGGGCGACAATCTGCTTCATTTTCTGGGTCATTGTCATCATGAGTGGTGTCCTGCCTACTGCTGGATGTCCAGGGTCAGGATGGCAGGCTGCTCAACCTCGGTCCCGTCGACCGAGTACTGAAGCGTGACCTGAATGGGCAGGTGGCGGGTCGGCGTCGCCGTCACATCGAAGCTGCGGGTTTCAACGCCACTCTTCGCGCTGCCCTCGGCCGGCACATTGCTGACCTGGAGGTAGCTGCCGTCCGCGAACTTCACGAAGACGGCCGGAATGACGGAAGACCCGGGATTGGAAACCTCCACCCGGAATGTTGCATCGGCGAGATTGTTGGTGACGCTGACCGCGGCATCAACCGCGGCAACCGAGACCTGCTGGGCCTCGGCGCGTCCGGTCACCACCATGGCCGCAAACAGCGCGACCAGGGCAACAAGCCGGAAACGAATGGAAGTGAACATGTGTTTCCTCATCTGATGGGTGCTCTTGAAACTGCCGTAGTCAGTTCCTGACTCTGAGCCCTACCCATAGCAGTACCTGTACCCATATTTTTCAGTCACTTAGAGTCACTAGTCTGACCATGCCGAGACTGACGTTACTCATTGGGGCGAAAACACGGCAATCGTGTGCAAACCGGTAACAGCCATGTATACGGAATAGGCAGTCCCGCAATCCGGGACGAAGCAGGTTGCTGCGTCAGGTATAGTCTCAGCGTGAACAGCCCACAGACGATTCGGGTCGCCCGTTTCCTGACCGCCGTACTTGCCCTGGTCTGCCTGGGTCTTCTTGCCGGGACAGCCGAAGCCCAGACTGGACTTGTTCAGCCGATTGGCCCGCCGCCGCCGCCACCGTCCAAGCCGGCCACGGTCCGCAAGCTTGGCAGTGGACTTCTGGCCCTGGGCGACGTGCGAGTAGATACCTCGCGCAGGGAGGTCTCGGTCCCAGGTCACCTGAACCAGGTCATGACGCTGGAGTTCGTGGCCACCAAGAAGGCCGGCGCGAAGAGCTATGAAAGCGCGATGGAGCTGGACACCGATGCCATCACGTTCAATGCCGCACTCCTCCTGATTGGACTGGATCCGTCACGAGCCAGGGTGTCGCCGCGGCAGTTCGACCCGACGCCACCCCAGGGCGATCCCGTCGACGTGACCGTGACCGCGGTGGGACCAGACGGCAAGGAGCGCCGCTTTGCCGTGGAGGAGCTCCTCTATGACCAGCGGACCAAGAAGACCCTGCCGGCCGGCCCCTGGGTCTATTCGGGTTCGACCTTCGTGAAGTGGCAGGACGGTACGCAGCGCTATCTGGCGGAACTGGACGGCGTCCTGGTGGGCATGATGCACGGACCGTCGGCGCTGATTGACAACCCTCGCGCTGACGCGGTGGGCGGGTTCGGGGCCATCATCCTGAATCCGAATCTTGGCCTCTCGCCGGGCGCCACGATCACCCTGACGGTCCGGGCACTCCCGCGCGACGGAAGCCCGGCCGCCAAGCGATAGGGTCCTCAGGCGCCAGTAACGCCTGGCATCTTCTTTCGCAGGGTGGCGCGATTGACGCCCAGAATTTCCGCGGCCTTCACCTGATTGCCGCCCGTGATGGTGAGCGCCTCGGCCACCAGCGTGGCTTCGACGGTATCGACAATCTGATGGAACGGCGCTTCGCCAGCGGCGCCACTCTGGACAAGCTGGTCGTGCAACGCTGCCCGCACGACCCGCTGCAGGCTGGCCTCGACGTCCGTGCGCGCCGGCAGGCGTCCCTCCATCAGGCTGTCACCCAGGTCCTCCACGGTGATCACCTCACTCCTGGTGACGATGGCCGCCCGCTTCAGTGCCCGCTCCAGCTCACCGACATTCCCCGGCCACGCGTGGCCAGCCAGCAGGCGCATCGCCTGGTCGTCCAGGCCACGCACGGTTCGGCTGAGCTCTGCATTGAAGCGATTCAGGAAGTGCTGCACCAGCAGCGGCAGGTCGTCGCGCCGGGCTCGGAGTGGCGGCAGCGACAACGACACGAGCGACACTTCGTCGAACAACTCTCGACTGAACTGCCCTTCGCGCACCTCAGCCGCAAGGTCCCGCTCTGTGGTGGCCAGGATACGAGGCCGGACTG
The DNA here is from genome assembly GCA_021731095.1 of Acidobacteriota bacterium. Classification (GTDB taxonomy): domain Bacteria; phylum Acidobacteriota; class Vicinamibacteria; order Vicinamibacterales; family UBA2999; genus JAKFYA01. The sequence continues at coordinate 3,246 of JAKFYA010000458.1, forward strand.
CCGAAATCTGCACATCGGCTCGACCTTCAGCCAGCAGACGCGCCAGCCGGTCCTGCAGGGCGCGCGCCAGCTGGTCAATGGCCTCCAGCAAGACCGTCCCGCCGTGACCCCGGACGACCGCCGCCTCGAACTCGTCCGTCGTGACGCTCCCACACGTCAGGTGGGTCAAGGGCCCCTCGCGTCGCAGGCTGTTCTGGTGAATCGTTCTCACCACCAGCCGCTTCCCGGTTCCGCGCTCGCCAACCACTAACGCCGGCACGCTGTTGGTTGCCAGGCGCCCAATCAGCTTGTAGACCGCCAGCATGCCCGGTGTCTTCCCGACCAGCGCAACCGCGAGGTTCGGCGCTATCTCCGCACCGTCGTCGGCATCTGCCGAGACACGCTGGGCCGTGACTGCCCTTTTGATCACGTCCCGAAGCTCCTCGAGGTCGAGCGGCTTGGTGAGGTAATCGAAGGCTCCGGCACGGATCGCATCGATGGACGTCTGGCTCGACCCGTGGGCGGTCATGATGACGACGTACAGACCCGGGAACCGTTCCCGCATCAACGGCAGCGCCTCAAGCCCGTCCATCCCAGGCATCCGGATGTCCATCACCACCAGGTCCGGGCGCCTGGCCTCCAGCAGGCCAAGCGCTTCCTGGGCACTGCTGGCCACGCGAAAGGCGTGGCCGTCGTACAACAGGAATTGTTCAAAGGCCGTGGCAATGGAGCGGTCGTCATCGACGACGAGGATGTCAGCCATGGGTTGGTCCGGGTAAGGAGATGGTGACCAGCGTACCGCGCGGGGACCGTGGCGCAATGACAATCGTGCCGCCGTGCTGCTCGACCACGGCTTTCACGTTCACCAGCCCAAGGCCGACGCCCTCTCGCTTCGACGACACGAACGGATCGAAGATTCGGCTCAACATGGCTGGGTCCACGCCAACGCCATCGTCGGCCACCGAAACCTGCACGAGTCCTGCCTCGCACCCCGTGGCCATCACCAGCTCTCCGCCGGTCGGCATGGCGTCTGCGGCATTGTTCACGATATTGAGCAGTGCCTGCTGGAAGCGCCGGCCGTCAAGTGACAGCACAGGCGCCTCTGGCGTCAGGCGGCGTTCGACGCGAATCTTCCGGTACGCCAACTGGGGCCCGAGCTGGTCGAGCGTCGCCTCGACGATGGCATTGAGTGAGGTCAACTCCCGTCGCAGTTCGCCCGGTCTGGCGAGCTCAAGTAGATCCCTGATGACGGATTCGACCTGCGTGATGTCGCGCTGTACGCCATCAAGCGCGGCCACACCCTGTCCGTCGCCCACATCGGACAGACGCATCTGCAACAGTTGCGTCTGCATCTTGATAGAGGACAGCGGATTGCGCACGTCGTGCGCGATCCGGGCCGCGAACAGGCCAGCCAGGCCCAGCTTCTCGGACCGCACAAGCGCTTCACGGGACTCTTCGATCCGGTCCAGCATGTCGTTGAAGGCGCCACCCAGGCGGCCCACTTCGTCCGGCCCAGTCGGTGCCCGCGCCTGTGTCGTCTCGGGCGTCACCCCTCGCGTGAATCGCACCAGGGCATCGAGTGGCGCTGTCACCCGCCTGGCGACAAACTGACTGACCAGGACCATCGCGACCAGACCGAGGAACACCACAAGGACAACCTGTCGAGTGACGTTCTCCGTGCCAGCGCTCAAGGCCTCGCCACGCATGACGACGGCCACGTGGAGATCGGCACCGGCCGACACAACGCCGGTGGCGACATAACACGGTCCACCGCAGTCGATGTGCCGCAACCCCGATGGCCCATGGGGCTGAACCGAGGAGGACAGGGCCGTCAGAACAGCCACGCTGTCAGGCGGCGACAAGGTGGACGCCAGCACCTGGCCGGAGGACTGATACGTCACCACGTCCGCACCCGTGATGGCCTTGACGCTGCCAAGAATCACTGGACTGGTGGCAAAGCCTCCGCTGGACAGGAGCCTGGCCGCGTTCTGGATCTGCGCCTCGGCGCGCGCTTCAATGGTGGCGGAGGTGACACGGAGCGTCACCAGTGCGGTGGCCGCGGAGGCAAGCAGCGCCACCAGCGCAAACGGCACCAGAATGCGGTACTGCAGACGCAGTCGCGCTGGTGCCATGCCTCAGTAGCCGACGATGCGCGTTTCGTACGCGTCGTACATCGCCCGGCTCGTTCGCGCGAATTCCCCGACGACAGGCGCAAGCTCCGGCGCCTGCAGGACACGATGATGCTTGGCCACGATGTCGGCCAGGCCCGTTCCCAGGTACTTTGCTTCTCCCTCGTAGAGGTGCGCGGCGTGCTGCAGGCCCGCCTTCGTGCGCTGGAAGCCTGCGCTCATCTCTTCCAGCAGCGGAGAGCGGTCGAACTGGAACACCATGTACGCATGCAGGTCGTCGATGAGGCCTGCCAGCGGATCCGTGTCGGCCAGGCCACGCCGCACGTTCAGAAGGGCCGGCTCCGCTGTCTGTCGGAGGTCTCGCGCCTCGGCAACCAGACCAAGCCCCGTCGCCCGATAGTTCGGCACAAGCAGTTGCTGTCGCATGAACAGTTCGTTGTGGTAGTCGTAGGTGTAGTTGCGCTCGAGAATCGCGTACCCGGCGAGCAGCCGTTCCAGCGTCCTGCCTGAGGCGGCGAGGGCGTCACGGACCGCATCGGCCTGGGCGGGAACGGTCACCGGCCCCGAAGGCAACGGCCGCTGGTCGACCTTGAAATTCATACCCTGCTTGGCCGGGTCCATGAAGAAGCTCGGGCTGCCCTGATACGCGCCCGGCGCATTGCGGTAGCTCACGTAGGTCACCAGGGACACCAGCACTCCCGCCACCAGTACCCCAGCAGCGAATCGCTCCGAGCGCCGACGCGCCTCGGCCGCATCGGCCACCGGCTTTTCGGGAATCGAACCGTAGACCAGGGTGGCCAGCGTCATGACGATGAGGACCGCCACCATCAGCGCGCCGAGATAGGCGTGTGCCAGCCACATCTCGAGCACAAGCAGCGTCGTCGCGAGCCACGCAGAGCCTTCCCGGAGACGCCCTCCCGCCAGGTGACGCAGGCCCGGGACCAGCGCCATCCAGGGTCTGGCAGCACCGGGGGCACGCCCAGACGGCTGAACCAGCGCACGCGTCGCCAGTACCACCACGGCGACGGGCGCGGCGAAGATGGCGGCCAGCAGCACATGGACCACGGCGCGCATCCAGCCAATCGACAGGTAGTCGATGATCTGATCACCCTGCGTGACGATGGGGTAGAGCAACCACGGCAGCACCAGCGGGAGCGACGCCGATAACCGGCCCTGGCGCCAGAGCACCCATCCGGCCAGCGAGATGAACGCCAGGCCGAACAGGCTCAGGAACTCGCCACGGGTGTCGACCAGCCAGGCCACCGTGATGGAGGTCTCGGCAACGGCCAGCACCAGGATCAGCAGCGCCATCACCGCCGTGGCGAGGACGAGCCACAACGGAATGGTCTGCCCCTCGTTCACGGGCACGACCTGCGCGTTCACGGTTTCCGTCCGATGACGAGCGTGTGCGGGTTCGGTTTGGGCAGCGGCTTGATCTCCACGCCAACAAACCCGATTTCCCTCATCCAGTCGGCCATCTCTGTCATGGCGTGTGCCGCGCCGTCGTGGCTCGTCAGCGCCATGTTCAACGCGAAGTAGACAGCAAACGACGGCGTCCGGTGCGTCTCATCATCGAAGAACACGTCGCTGACCATGGCGAGTCCGCCGGGATCAAGCGCGGCAAATGCCTTCCGGAGCAGGTGCTTGCAGTTCTCCTGCGTCTCCCGGTGCATCATGCCCGACAGCAGGGCCGCGTCGTACCCGGAGCCGAAGTCCGACGACAGGTAGTCACCGGGGCGCAGGCTCACGCGGTCGGCGTAACCGGCGGCCTCCACCAGTTCCTTTGAGACTTCAAGCACACCAGGCACATCAAGCACCGTGGAGCGCAGGCCCGGCGTCTGCTCGCAGAGCGAGACGGAATAGGTCCCCGGCCCCCCGCCTACATCGAGCAAGTGCTTGCGGCCAGTCAGGTCGACCAGGTGCGACAGGATCGAGCCGATGCCCTTGGCGCGCTCGTGCATGCCCATGACAAAGGCGCGGGTCACGGCCTTGTTTTCACCCAGCATCACCTCCGGCAGCATGGGCGGCACGCCATCCTTCACGAAACCGGCGAGCCGGCTCCAGGCCGGGACGAGGTTCTGGGCGTACTTGAAGGCGTTGGCGCTGTAGCCTTCTTTGCCTTTCACCAGAAAGGCGGCGGTCAGTGGGGTGTTGGCGTAGCGGTCACCCTCGGCCGACAGCAGCCCTTCGGCGACGCAGGCGTCGAGCAGGAGGCGCATGCCGGATGGCTTTCCCTGCACAGTGGACGCCAGCGCCTCGGCCGTCTTCGGTCCGTCGGCCAGCAGCGTGAACAGCTCAAGGTCCAGCGCCGCAAACAGGACGGCGGAGGAACGATAGGCCAGACCCAGCTGCATCAGGGGACCGGGATTGGGCAGACCGGCCGGTGAGGTGGGCGACGATGAACTCATGAGGAACACTCCGGGATGATGTCAGGAACTGCGTCCGCTTCCTGGCAGGGGAGCGGAGGAGACACGGGGCATCCCGACGCCTCCGACGGCTTCAGTCTAGACCAGCTTGATGACGTGTTGATGCTGCCGCCCCTTCCGGAGCACGAGCAGGCGGCCGCCGATCGCATCAGCGTGAGCCAGCCGGGCGGCGACGTCGACTACACGCCGGTTGTTCACCGAGACACCTCCGCCCTGCACCAGACGTCTGGCTTCGCTCTTCGACGAGGCCAGCCCCACGCGTGCGAGCAGGTCCACAACTGCGGCCCCCTCGCCATCGAGATCGCTGGCAGGGAGATCGGTTGACGGCGCATCCGCGAAGGCGGCCAATGCGTCTTCGACAGGCAGCGACGTCAGGTCGTCGGAAAACAGGGCCGCCGTCGCCCGCTCGGCACGCGTCAACTGGTCGGCACCGTGGACGAGCCGGGTGACTTCCTGGGCCAGCAGCCTCTGGGCCGCCCGCTGCTCCGGTGCTGCGGCCACGGCCTGCTCGGCGTCGGCGATGACGTCGCGCTCCAGGAACGTGAAGAACTTGAGATAGCGGACGACGTCCGCATCGTCGCTCGTCAGCCAGAACTGATAGAACGCGTAGGGCGAGGTGCGTTCCGGATCCAGCCAGACAGCGCCAGACTCGGTCTTGCCGAACTTGGTGCCCGAGGCGGTGGTGAGCAGCGGCATGACCAGCCCGTGAGCCTTGGCGCCACGCAGTCGCCTGATGAGGTCAGTGCCAGACACAATGTTGCCCCACTGGTCACTGCCACCCAGTTGCAACGTGCACTGGAAACGGTCGTGCAGTTTCAGGAAGTCGTAGGCCTGCATCAGCGAGTAGCTGAACTCGGTGTAGGAAATGCCTTCCTCGCTGTTGATCCGGCGCTTCACCGAGTCGCGCGCCAGCATGGCGTTGACGCTGAAGTGCTTGCCCACGTCACGCAGGAACTCCATGGCCGTCATGGTGGTCAGCCACTCGGCGTTGTTCACCATCTGGGCCCCGGAAGGACCAGGGGTGAAGTCCAGCAGTTGCGACAACTGCGACTGGATGCCTTCCGCGTACACCGCCACCTGCTCGAGCGTGAGCAGATTGCGCTCGACGTTCTTGCCGCTGGGATCGCCAATCAGTCCCGTGCCACCACCGACGAGCGCAATCGGCCGATGACCAAGGCGCTGGAGGCGTGCCAGCGCGAGCGCCGGCAGCAGGTGGCCGACGTGCAGGCTGGGACCGGTGGCGTCAAAGCCGGCGTATGCGGTGACGTTCGCGCGTGCGAGGTCCTCGCCGAGGCCTTCGGTGGAGTCGTACACCAGGCCGCGCCAGCCGAATTCTTCCAGAAGATTCATGGGTCGTTACTATAGCGCGGCGCCCGCGTGCTATCGGGAGGCGGAGATGAAGCGCCGGCCGTCCAGCTGCCAGCCGCCAGCCAGCAGCAGTGCCACGGCTTCGGGATAGAGGCGGTGCTCCTCAACCAGGATGCGTGCCGACAGCGACTCGGCGGTGTCAGTGTCCAGCACGGGCACCGTGCGCTGCGCCACAATCGGCCCGCCGTCCAGCTCCGGCGTGACCAGGTGGACCGTGACACCCGCCACCTTCACGCCATATGCCACGGCCTGCCCCTGCGCGTCCACGCCGGGAAAGGCGGGCAGCAGCGACGGGTGGATGTTGACGATGGCATGCGGAAACGCGTCGATCATGGGCTGCCCGACCAACCTCATGAAGCCAGCCAGACAGACCAGGTCCACCCGGTAGGTCTGCAGGTGCCGAACCAGCTCGCGGTCGAAGTCCTGACGACTCGGCCAGCCTTTGTGGCTGACCACCACGGTGGCAATGCCGGCAGCCAGTGCCCGGTCGAGGCCAGGTGCGTCTTCGCGGTTCGAGATGACGACGGCAAGGGTGGCATCCAGCCGACCGTCCGCCACGGCGTCGATCAGCGCCTGGAGGTTGCTGCCCCGGCCCGAGATGAGAACGCCCAGCCGCTTCTTCACGCGCCGGGCTGATAGATGACTGCCGGCTCACCATCACCGGCCACGATCTCGCCAATGATGCGCGCGTCGAAGCCGCCCCTGGCAACCAGATCCTGGCGAAGCGCATCGGCATCATCGGCCGCCGCCACCACCACGAGCCCTACGCCCATGTTGAACGTGCGGAGCATGTCGTCCTGCGGGACGTTCCCGGCGTCCTGCATCCACCGGAACACGGCTGGCACGTCCCACGACCCGAGGCGAACCTGCGCATGTGTACCCTGGGGCAGGGTGCGCGGCAGATTGTCGGTGATGCCGCCGCCGGTGATGTGCGCCATCCCCTTGATTCGCGTGCCGCCCAGAAGTGGACGGATGAGGGGCAGGTACGAGCGGTGCGGTTCAAGCAGGGCCTCGCCAACGGTGCGGCCGAGCTCGGGCACAACGCTGTCGACCGACAGCTTCAAGCCATCGAAGATGATGTGGCGCGCCAGCGAATAGCCGTTGGTGTGCAGCCCTGACGAGGCCACGCCAATCAGCACGTCACCCGGCGCGATTCCCTTGCCATCGATGATGCGGGCGCGCTCGACCCCGCCGACGATGAAGCCGGCCAGGTCGTATTCGCCGTCGGCATAGAAGCCCGGCATCTCGGCCGTCTCGCCGCCCAGCAGAGCACAGCCATTCTCGCGACAGGCCTGCGCCATGCCGCCCACAATCGACGCGGCGACCTCCGGAGAAAGCCGCCCGGTCGACAGGTAGTCCAGGAAGAACAGCGGCTCGGCACCCTGCACGAGGATGTCGTTGACGCAGTGGTTCACCAGATCTGTGCCGACGGTGTCATGCGTGCCGGACAGGAAGGCCACACGGAGCTTGGTGCCGACACCATCGGCGCTCGCCACCAGCACCGCGTCCGAGAAGCGCCCGCCGAGCTGGAACAGGCCGCCGAAGGAGCCGATGTCAGACAGGACACCGGGCGTAAAGGTTGATCGGGCCAGAGTCCGGATGCGACGGACGGTCTCGTTCCCGGCGTCAATGTCGACGCCTGCGCTCTTGTAGTCCATAGGTCTGTATCTGCTCTGCGGAGCGCTAGCCGGCCACCGGATCGGGCTCGGTCGCCGCCACCACGGGTCCGGTGCCACTTCCATCCGCTGGGCCATTCAGCTTGAGCGCCAGCTGGAGATAGGCGGCTTCATCCTTCGGGAACGCCACCGGATAGACGCCGGTGTAGCAGGACGTGCAGTAGCGGCTCTTGCCGTCGCGGACCGCTCCGGTGAGGCCATCAAGGCTCAGGTACGCGACGCTGTCGGCCGCGAGGTACTTCCGGATCTCTTCCAGCGTGTGCGTCGCCGCAATCAGCTCCGACCGTCTCGGTGTGTCCACGCCGTAGAAACACGGTGAAATCGTGGGCGGGCAACTGATGCGCATGTGCACCTCGCGCGCGCCGGCGGCCCGAACCATCTTCACCAGTTTTCGACTGGTCGTGCCTCGCACGATCGAATCGTCGATCAGGATGACCCGCCGGCCTTCGAGAATGCTGCGAACCGGGTTCAGCTTCACCCGCACGCCGAAGTGACGAATGGACTGCTGCGGCTCGATGAATGTGCGGCCGACGTAGTGGTTCCGGATGAGACCCATCCGCATGGGAATGCCAGAGGTTTCCGCAAAACCGATGGCGGCGCACACACCAGAGTCCGGAATCGGGACCACGACGTCCGCCTCGACCGGTGACTCCTGCGCCAGACGGCGGCCCAGATTGGTGCGGACCTCGTTGACGCTTTCCCCGAACACCAGGCTGTCGGGCCTGGCGAAATAGACGTGCTCGAAGATGCACTGGGCGTGCTGGGCCGGCGCGAAGGGCCGAATCGAGCGTAGTCCCTGCTCGCTGATGACGACCATCTCACCAGGTTCAACGTCGCGCACGTAAGTGGCGCCAATCAGGTCAAGGGCGCAGGTCTCAGAGCTGAGCACCCAGGCCTCGCCCAACCGACCGATGGCCAGGGGGCGGAAGCCGTGCGGGTCGCGCACGCCGATGAGGCGATCCTTCGTCATCATCACGAACGAAAACGCGCCCTGCACCTGCGACACGGCCTCTACGACCGCATCCTCGACGGTGGGGCCGGCTGACCGAGCGTAGAGATGGACCACGACCTCGGTATCGCTTGAGGTCTGGAAGATGGCACCCTGACCGACGAGGCGATCCCGCAGCCCGCTTGCGTTGACGAGATTGCCGTTGTGCCCGATGGCGAACTCGCCGTGCATGCAGTCGATCACGATCGGCTGCGCATTGGCTTCGCGACTGTCCCCGGCGGTGGAGTAGCGCACGTGACCAATGGCGAGGCTGCCGGGGAGGCCCGCCAGCACGGGCTGGTTGAAGACCTCGTTCACATGGCCCATGCCCTTGGAGTGGCGCATGCGCACACCATCAGAGGCGGCGATGCCTGCGCTCTCCTGCCCGCGATGCTGGAGGGCATAGAGGCCGAGGTAGGTCAGATTCGACGCTTCGGGATGTCCGTAAATCCCGAAGACGCCACACGCTTCTCGAAGCTTGTCGAACATGGGCTTGTCAGCTGACCGTCAGTCGCGGGTCCAGAGTTGTGCCTTAGGCGCTTGCGCGCGGTCGGGCGAAACAGTTTCCAATGGCCGATGACCAGATCTCTTCGGCGTCACGCAGCGACTCGTCCAGTACTGTGCGTCCATCCACCGAAATCTTCACGCGGTCCCCACCAGTCCGGCCAATAACGGTGGCCGGTACACCAGCCTCCGCAGCCATCGTGAGCAGGGTCGACACCTGCTCCGGCGACACGGAGACAATGACCCGCGACGCCGACTCGCCGAACAGCGTGGCGATATCGGCAAAGCCGCTCGGCGCCGTTCCGACAGATGCCGGAACGCCCACCTCCGACCCGATACCGGTGTCGAAGCTGCATTCCGCCAGGGTGACGGCCAGGCCCCCTTCGGCACAGTCGTGGGCGGAACGGATGACCGACGCCTCGGCCGCAGACACCAGCAACTGCTGCAGCGCACGCTCGCGCGCCAGGTCCAGCACCGGCGGGCAGCCGCGCACCAGGCCGTGGATCGTGTTCAGGTATTCGCTGCCGCCCAGCTCGCCCCGGCTTTCGCCCAGCAGCACCACGGCGTCGCCTGCGGCCCGGAACGCCCGACCCAGCACCCGGTCGGCATGCTCCAGCAGACCCACCATGCCAAGTGTCGGCGTGGGGAGGACACCCTTGCCCTCGGTCTCGTTGTAGAGGCTGACATTGCCACCAGTGATCGGGATGTCCAGCGCGCGGCACGCTACGCCGATACCTTCGACCGCCTTGGCGAACTGCCACATGATCTCGGGTCGCTGCGGGTTCCCGAAGTTCAGGCAGTTGGTCGCGCCAATGGCCTGCGCACCGGCGCAGGCCACGTTTCGCGACGATTCCGCGACGGCGTGCTGCGCACCAAGCAGGGGGTCGAGAAACACAAAGCGCGAATTGCAGTCGACTGACAGCGCCAGCGCACGGTCCGTGTCCTTGATGCGCACAGTGCCGGCACCCATGCCAGGTGTCACCACGGTGTTGGTCCGCACCATGTGGTCGTACTGCCGGTAGACCCAGCGCTTGCTGGCGATGGTTGGCGCCGCCAGCAGTCGGTCAAACGTCTCCGTGATGGGCGCGGGCGTCAGCCCGGACCAGGGGATGGTCTGTACCTCGACCTGCCAGGCCGGCTCGCTGAAGGGGCGCGTGTAGAGGGGCGCTTCGTCCGTCAGCGAGCGGTTGGGCATGTCCGCCACCACTTCGCCACGGTTGAGCACCCGCATGCGACCGTCCGTGGTCACCTCGCCGATGCGCACGGCGTGGAGGTCCCACTTCTCGAAGACCCGCTCAACCTCCGCTTCGCGTCCCTGCTTCACCACGAGCAGCATGCGCTCCTGCGACTCGGAGAGCATGATCTCGTAGGGCGTCATGCCGGTTTCGCGCTGGGGCACCAGCGACACGTCAATCTGGACGCCCGCTCCGCCGCGCGAGCCCATCTCGCTGGTGGAGCAGGTCAGACCCGCCGCCCCCATGTCCTGGATGCCGACCAGCGTATCGGTCTTCATCACCTCAAGGCACGCCTCGAGGAGCAGCTTCTCCATGAACGGGTCGCCCACCTGCACGGCCGGACGACGCTCCTCGAGCTTGTCGTCGAACTCGGTGGAGGCCATCGTGGCACCGTGAATGCCGTCACGGCCCGTCTTGGCGCCAACGTAATACACCGGGTTGCCCGTCCCGGATGCCGCCGCGAGGACGATGTCCTCGTGACGTGCAATCCCGAGGCAGAACACATTCACCAGTGGGTTGCCGGCATAGCCGTCGTCGAACCCGATCTCGCCGCCTACGGTCGGTATGCCGATGCTGTTGCCGTAGCCGGCAATGCCAGCCACCACGCCTTCGACGCAGCGGCGCACCTGCGGATCCTGCAACGAACCGAACCGGAGGGAATTGAGCAGCGCAATTGGCCGCGCGCCCATGGTGAAGATGTCGCGGATGATGCCGCCCACACCAGTGGCCGCGCCCTGATAGGGCTCGATGAACGACGGATGGTTGTGCGATTCGATCTTGAACACCGCCGCCAGGCCATCGCCGATATCGACCGCGCCGGCATTCTCGCCGGGTCCCTGCAGCACGCGCGGACCCGTGGTCGGCAGCGTCTTCAGGTGCACGCGCGAGCTCTTGTAGCTGCAGTGCTCCGACCACATCACCGAGAAGATGCCCAGCTCTGTCAGGTTGGGCTCGCGGCCCATGGCCGTGACGATGCGGTCGTACTCGTCCTGCGTCAGCCCGTGACGCTCGATGACTGCCTGGTCTATCACGCCACCGTCCTCAGCCCGGCTACGGCCTTCACCACCGATTCAAACAGCGCCAGCCCGTCGGCGCTGCCAAGCGCCGTCTCGCAGGCCCGTTCAGGGTGCGGCATCAGCCCCACCACGTTTCGCGCGTCGTTGCAGATGCCAGCGATGTTGTGCGCGGACCCATTGGCATTGGAGGCC
>JAKFYA010000230.1 GCA_021731095.1 Acidobacteriota bacterium
GGGCAAGATGCAGGGGTTGCTGCGCCGCGTCATCGGCACGGACATCGACCTGATCGTGCACGCCGTCGACGGGCCGCTGACGGTCAGCATCGACCCTGGGCAGTTCGAGCAGATCGTGCTGAACCTGGCCGCCAATGCCCGCGACGCCATGCCGCAGGGGGGCGAGTTGCGCGTGGAGACGCGCCCCCATGTGGTGACCGAGCGTGAAGCCCGGCGGCATCCAGGCCTGACGCCGGGCCCGAAGGTCCGGCTGTCGGTGGCCGACACCGGCGTCGGGGTGCCGGACAACATCAAGGCCCGCATCTTCGAGCCGTTCTTCACGACCAAGGCGCCTGGTGCGGGCACCGGGCTCGGGTTGGCCATGTGTTACGGCATCGTCAAGCAGGCGGGCGGGTACATCGGCCTGGATAGTGCGCCGGGTACGGGGGCGACGTTCTGGATCTACCTGCCGCACGTCCAGGGCGAGGAAGTGGTGGATGTCCCGTCGGTGGCCGTCGCCGACCGTTCAGGCGATGCGCGCATCCTGCTGGTCGAAGATGAGCCCGGTGTGGCCGAACTGACCCGGCGCGCGCTGAAGATGGGCGGCTACGACGTGACGGTGGCACACAGCGGCGCCGATGCGCTGGCCGTGCTCGAGCAAATGGCGGAGCCGCCAGACCTGCTCCTGACCGACGTCGTGATGCCGGGGATGCGCGGCACGGTGCTCGCCAAACGGGTCACCGAGCGCTACCCGTCCATGCCGGTGATGTTCGTGTCGGGCTATCCCGGTCCGCTCGACGCCGAGTTCGCGTCGGCACGCCTGCTGACCAAGCCGTTCAAGCCCACCGAATTGCTCCGGCTTGTCGGCGAAGCCATTCATCGCTGATCGGTCCGGTGCCCCCGGGGGGCCAGTCGACCGTACACAAAAACGCACCCCCGTGTGAACGGGGGTGCGGTGGGCCGCCTGGACGGCAGCAGTTCGGGTGTGTTGCCTAGCGCGCGTGCGCCGCAGCGCGCTCGGGGCCGGGAATGGCCATGAGGTCGGGATGGCTGTCCACGTGTGCCTTCACGATGGCCTCGGCCTGGGCCATGGTGGCCGCGTCGCCATTCCGATACACGGCGTTGGCCTCGATCAGCCCTTTCTGGCTGTCGGGCGTCGAATCCGGGCTGTCATAAATCGCCGCAACCGGGCAGGCCGGCACGCACGCACCGCAGTCGATGCACTCTTCCGGGTGGATATAGAGCATGTTCGCGGTTTCGAACTCGGGCTCGTCCTTCCGGGGATGGATACAGTCGACGGGACAGACGTCCACGCAGGCCGTGTCCTTGGTGAAGATGCAGGGGTCAGTGATGATGAACGCCATGGTCTCGAAATCGTAATACAAAAGGTGGCCGGTTCCCAAGCCCGGGGACCGGTGTCGCGGGTGAATTAATCGGCCTTGCCGCCGCTCTTCAGCAGCAGCTCAGCCACCTTGGGTTCCGTGTGCAGCATGTTGGCCACCACGGTGCCCTGGGCGATGCGCAGGGGCGTTTCGCCCTTCTTGTTCTTCGCGTTGATCTCGGCGCCGTGATCCAGCAGCCACTGCGTCATCCTGACCCAGCCGTAGTACGCCACGGCGTGCAGGGCGGTGGTGCCGTTCGTGTCCGTCTGGGTGACGGTGTTGCCGAGGCTCCGGCACAGTTCCACCGCTTCCAGGCCGGCCTCTTCCGTCACGCGGCTCTCGCCAGGCACGCGGCCGAAGCTGGCGGCGAACATCAGCGCGTTGGCGTTGTCCTTGGTCATCAGCGCCGGGTCCGCGCCTGCGCTCAGCAGGGCCTTCATGGTCGGGAGGTCGGCTGACTGCGCGGCCAGAATGAACGGTGTGGCGCCCGTGATCTGCGTCATCCAGAGATTGGTGCCGAAGCGGGGCGGGTTCCTGCTGAGCCGGGCGTTCACGTCGGCACCGGCCTTGATGAGCGCGTTGACCAGCTCGACCCGGCGCTTCACCGGCACGCCTGCCAGCATCGCCAGTTCGCCCTCTTCCGCGTTCGAGTAATCGAAGGTCATCTGGCCTTCCCAGCGTCCCGCCGCCCAGTGCAGCGCGGTGTAGCCAGGGCCATCGGCCTTCGGATTGGCGCCTTTGCCCAGCAGGAAGAGCGCCAGATCGACATGTCCACGGACCACGGCGACGTGCAGGGCCGTCGTGCCATCGGTGGCGGCCACGTTGACCTTGGCGCCTTTGGACAACAGCAGCGAGGCCAGATCGATGTTGCCCGTGCGGGCGGCCAGCAGCAGCGGCGTGTAGCCCGCCTTGGAGGTGGCGGCGATGTTGGCCCCTGCATCGAGGAGCGCCTGGGTGGCTGCCACGTGGCCGCCAGCGGCCGCCCACATGAGCGCGGTCTGCCCCTTGGTGGCCTCTGTGGCGTCGAGCGACGCGCCATGACTGGCCAGCGCCGCAATCACCGCGGCCTTGCCGGCATGGGCGGCCGTCATCAGCGGCGTTTCACCGGTCGGCAGCGCCTGATTCGTGCCCGCGCCAGCCTTCAGCAGCGCCTCCACCACCGGGGCGGCCGCGTGCGTGCAGGCCAGCGACAGGGGGCTGACCCCGTAGTCATTGACGACATTGACCTTGGCGCCAGCCCTGAGCAGCGCCTCGGTGGTCGCCAGGTCGTCCCGGTAGGCTGCCCAGTGCAGGGCGGTCGCCCCATCGGGCTGCGTGACGTTCACATCCACCTTCTGGGCCAGCAGCGACTGGACCGCCTGCTTATCCTGGCGTTTGACGGCATCGACGAGGCGAAGGTCGCGGGCGCTGGCGGCGGACGGAGCCAGCCAGAGCGCGGCGACGAGACAGGCGGTCAGGCGAACGGACATACGACCCATACAGGTTTCTCCTTGCGAACGAGCAAAAGGATGATATACGGAGCAGACTGATATTCAATTAGAATGTGGTGCCACTGAATTCCTATGACCACCTATTCCCCGCGCGTCTCCGCACGCCTGCTGCCCGCGTTGCTGGCCGTTCTCGCCGTCGCCGGCCCGGTCGCCGCCCAGTCTCCCGCGCCCGGTAGCCAGAAGGCGCTCATCGACAAGTACTGTGTCACCTGTCACAACGAGCGGAACAAGGGCCGGACGGCCAACCTCTCGCTCGACAAGGTGGACATCGACCACATCGGGGCCAACCCCGAGCTGGGCGAGAAGATCCTGCGCAAGATCAAGTCGGGTTCGATGCCGCCGCCGGGCAGCCCCAAGCCGGAGCGCCCCGTGCTGGATGGGTTCGCCGGCTGGGTCGAGACCACGCTTGATGCCGAGTCTGCCAAGGCGCCGAACCCGGGCCGCGCCATCGTGCACCGCCTGAACCGGGCGGAGTACGCCAACGCCATCCGCGACCTGTTCGACCTGACGATCGACCCGAAGGCCATGCTGCCGGCGGACGATTCGGGCTTCGGCTTCGACAACGTCGGCGACGTGCTCTCAGTGTCGCCAGGCCTGCTCGAGCGCTACATCATTGCCGGTCGCAAGATCGTGCGCCAGGCACTGGGCGACCCGACGGTCCGTCCGGACGTGGCCACCTACAAGGTGTTGCCGCTGGCCTGGCAGGACGAGCAGATGAGCGACGACCTGCCGTTCGGGTCCCGCGGCGGCACCTCGGTCACCCACCAGTTCCCGGTGGACGGCGAGTATCTGATTCGCGTCGAGATGCAGAAGAACAGCCAGGGCGGCACTCCGCGCGGCCTGGATGTGCCCAACCAGGTCGACTTCCGCATTGATGGCGAACGCGTGTCGCTCTTCAGGCTCGGCGGCACCGGACAGCAGGCGGTGACGGCCGGTGCGACGCAGGGCAGCACCAGCACCCTGGAGGTGCGGGTGCCGGTCAAGGCCGGCGCGCGCACGCTGGGGGTGTCGCTGAACCAGACCAACTGGGCCTACGAAGGCGTGGGGCCGGACCGCGTGCCGATTGGCAGCACGTCGTTTGCCCAGGGGCAGAACACCAGCGTGGGCTCTGGTCGCCTGCAGCTGCAGGTGGAAGCCATTCAGGTCGCCGGACCCTACGGGGCCATCACGCCGCGCAGCAGCGCGAGTCGCGCCAAGATCCTGACCTGCCGTCCTGTGGCCGGCGGGGAATCGGTGTGCGCCCGTCAGGTGCTGACGAAGCTGGCCCGCCGGGCCTACCGCCGGCCGGTCGGCGCGGCTGACGTGCAGTCGCTGATGAGCTTCTACGAGGCCGGACGCAAGGACGGCGGCTTTGACGCCGGGATGCAGTTCGCCCTGGAGAAGCTGCTGGTCTCGCCAGACTTCCTGTTCCGGGTCGAGCGCGACCCGGCCGGTGTGAAGCCCGGCATGTCCTACAAGGTGAGCGACATCGAACTGGCCTCGCGCCTCTCGTTCTTCCTGTGGAGCAGCCTGCCGGACGATCAGCTCCTGGCGCTGGCCGAGCAGGGCCGCCTCCGTGCGCCGGGCGTGCTCGAGGCGCAGGTCACGCGGATGATGGCCAACCCGAAGTCCGAGGCGCTCCTGACCAACTTCTTCGGCCAGTGGCTGATGCTGCGGAACATGCCGCTCATCACCCGCGATGTGGTGGAGTTCCCGAACTTCGACGACAACCTGCGCGAAGCGTTCCGCCGCGAGACGGAGCTCTTCCTGTCCAGCCAGGTGCGTGAAGACCACAGCGTGCTGGAACTGCTGACGGCCAACTACACATTCCTGAACGAGCGGCTGGCCAGGCACTACGGCATTCCCGGCGTGGCCGGCAACCGCTTCCGTCGCGTGAGCTATCCTGACAGCGCCCGCGCGGGTCTCTTCGGCCACGGCAGCCTGCTGGCCGCCACGGCCTATGCGAACCGCACCTCACCGGTGCTGCGCGGCAAGTTCATGCTCGAGAACGTGCTCGGCACGCCACCGCCCGCCCCGCCTGCCAACGTGCCCCCGTTCCCGGAGAACGACGGCAAGGCCAAGCCCAAGTCGGTCCGTGAGCGCATGGAAGCGCACCGCCGGAATCCGGTCTGCGCCGCCTGCCACTCGCAGATTGACCCGCTGGGCTTCGCGCTGGAGAACTTCGATGCCGTTGGCGCCTGGCGCACGGCTGACAACGGGACGAAGATCGACCCGTCGGGTTCGTTCCCGAACGGCACCAAGTTCGACGGGCCGGCCACGTTCAGAACCGCGCTCCTGAACCACAAGGACCAGTTCACCACCAACCTGACCCAGAAGCTGCTGACCTACGCGCTGGCGCGTGGCGCCGAACCCTTCGACATGCCGGCCGTGCGCATCATCGCGCGCAATGCCGCGAAGAACGACTACCGCTGGTCGTCGCTCATTCTGGGCATCGTCAAGAGCACACCGTTTCAGATGAGGAGATCGGAACCATGATCATCACGCAGAAGCACCTGTCGCGCCGGACCGTCCTGCGCGGCGTCGGCGCCACCATCGGTCTTCCGCTGCTCGACAGCATGGTTCCGGCCTGGGCGGCCACGCGCAACACCGCCGCCAAGCCGGTGATGCGCATGGGCGCGGTCTACGTCCCGATGGGCGTGAACATGTCCATGTGGGTCCCCAAGCAGGAGGGCCCGCTCCGCCTGTCGCCCATTCTCCAGACGATTGCGCCGTTCAAGGAACAGGCGCTGGTCGTGTCGATGTGCGACAGCGAAGGCGCGGTGGCGCGGCCCGAGGACGGCGGCGGCGCACACTCGCGCATCCAGCCGACCTGGCTGACCGGCGTACACGTCAAGAAGACCGACGGCCCCGGTTTCCGGGCGGGCACGTCGATGGACCAGATTGCGGCGCAGCAGATTGGCCAGTCGACCCAGCTCTCCTCGCTGGAGCTGGCGCTTGAGTCGGTCGACCTGGTGGGCGCCTGCGAGTTCGGCTACACCTGCGCCTACACCGGCACCATCTCGTGGCGCACGCCGACCACGCCGCTGCCGATGGAAGTGAATCCGCGCAACGTGTTCGAGCGCCTGTTTGGCGATGCGGACAGCACGGACGCCAAGACCCGTCTGGCCCGCATGAGCCGCAACAAGAGCATCCTCGACGCGGTGACCAAGGATGTCGAGCGCCTGCAGCGCGGTATCGGCCCGAAGGACAAGACCAAGGTGGCCGAGTATCTCGACTCGGTGCGCGACATCGAGCGGCGCATCCAGATGGCCGAGCAGCAGTCAGGCCAGGAGATGCCGGTCGTCGAGCAGCCGGTTGGCATTCCGTCCTCCTACGAGGAGCACGGCAAGCTGATGTACGAGCTGCTGGCGCTGGCCTGGCAGGCCGACCTGACCCGTGTGGCCTCGTTCATGATGGCCCGCGAGCTCAGCACGCGGATCTACCCGGAAATCGGCATCACCGAGCCGCACCATCCGCTGTCGCACCACGCCAACGACCCGGAAAAGCTGGCCAAGCAGGCCAAGCTGAACATGTTCCACCTCGGCATCTTCCGCAGCTTCCTCGAGAAGCTGAAGGCGACGCCGGACGGGGACGGCACGCTGCTGGACCACACCGTGATGCTGTATGGGTCGGGCATGTCCAACTCGGACCTGCACCTGCCGCTCGAGGTGCCGTCGCTGGTCATCGCTGGCAAGGACACCGGCATCAAGACCAACCAGCACATCAAGGTCAGCAAGGGCACGCCGCTCTCGAACCTCCAGCTCGCGCTGCTCGACCGCGTCGGCTGCAAGATCGACAGCTTCGGCGACAGCACCGGCCGCCTGAACGTGGTGGGCATCTAGCCGAGGCAGACGCGTCAACCCGCCAGGCGGGCACGCTGCACAACGCACAAGGGCCGGCTTTCGCCGGCCCTTGTCATGTACGCCGCGCCCGCAGGCCGGCTCCGTCCTCCCGCCCTACTTGCAGGTGGCCGAGACCATCTCCAGCGCGTTCACGTTGATCTGGTCGCCCTTGGCTTCCTTCATGTAGATGCCCTTGGCTTGGACCTTGTGGCCGGCGTGCTCGTCGGGCGTAATCACCGTATCCGGATCGGGATAGACGTCCTTGAGCGCCAGGGTCAGGGTGCCGAGCGGCTTGCCGTCGACCGCCTTCAGTTCGGACGGCTTGGATGGCTCGCCATTGCGCGCCCGGCGCAGGGTGGCGCTGGTCAGCGTCCACGTCTTGTCCGGCGCCTGCGTCAGGCAGCCGACGGTCTGCGCGAGCGAAAAGTTCGGCAGCGGCTGCCGTTCCTTCTCGCCGAAGCGGACCGTCAGCATGTCTGAGGCTTTCAGTTCGGTCGTGCCAGCGGGCAGGCCGTTCAGCTGGAAGATGTAGGCGATGACGTCGACATAGTCCGCCTCCGTCAGCGGGTCCTTGGAGCCGCGTGGCGTGTCGCTGTCACCGTGCCGCTGGTCGAACTGGCCGAGCGTGCTGCCGGGCGGCGGGCTGCCCGCGTACCGGAACAGGGTGGCCAGGTCGTCGTCCCAGGCCTGGAGGAACTTCTGCCCCTTGAGGGCGGTGCCGCTGTAGGTGATGCCGAAGCCGCCGGCGCCAGCGGCCGCATGGCACGACTGGCAGCTCTTCTCGTAGACGGCCTTGCCACGCGCGGCCTGCGCGTCGGTGTACACGCCGTCCCAGGCAGCCTTCCCTTGCGCGTGCGCAGGCGTGGCGCTGAACGCCACTGTGGCGGCCACGGCCGCGGCGAAGGCGCACGTCGTCCCAATCCAGTCAAATCGTTGCATGTGTGCTCCTGTGGTGCCGCACGACGATAGATCAGGCGACCCGCCAGCGCAACCTGCGCCGGCCGGAGCCCGGAGCCTGTCGCGCCACCCGGGTCAGGCCGGACGGTCGTAGCCGAACAGGTCGGCCACACTGCGTGCCCCGAAGCGGCCATCCAGAATTTCGAGCTGGGCCGGGGACACGGCTGACGGGTGGGCGACGCCACACGCGTGGCTCAGCGCCAGCAGTTCCTTGCGCAGGTTGATGAGATACGCCGCCACCCGGGCCGATTTCAGGGTCGGGTCGACGCCCCGCACCAGCCATGCGTTCTGGGTGGCGATGCCGGTGGGGCAGTGATTGGTGTGGCACCGCTGCGCCTGGATGCAGCCCAGCGCGAGCAGCGCCTCGCGGGCCACATTCACCATGTCGCAGCCCATGGAAAAGGCCAGGAGCGCCGCCTCGGGGAACCCCAGCTTGCCCGAGCCAATCAGGACTACGCGCTCGTGCACGCCCTGCGCCGCCAGCGTCTGGTAGACCCGCGAGAAGCCAATCTTGAACGGGAATGACACGTGGTCCGAAAAGGCCAGCGGGGCCGCGCCCGTGCCGCCCTCACCGCCGTCGACGGTGATGAAGTCCACGCCACGGGTGTCGGTGGCCATCAGCCGGGTCAGGTCGTGCCAGAACGTCATGTCCCCGACCGCCGACTTGATGCCGACCGGCAGGCCGGTTTCCGCGGCAATGCGTTCCACGAAGTCGAGCAGGCCATCTGCGTCACGGAACGCGGTGTGGCCAGGTGGGCTGACGCAGTCCCGGTCGCGTGGGATGCCGCGGATGATGGCAATCTCCTCGGAGATCTTGGCCGCCGGCAGCAGGCCGCCCATCCCGGGCTTGGCGCCCTGACTCAGTTTGATCTCGATGGCCCGGATGCCGGGCGAACGTGCCAGCGTGTCCTTCAGCCGGTCCAGACTGAAGCGGCCGTCCAGTTCGCGGCAGCCGAAGTAGCCGGTGCCGATCTGCCAGACCAGGTCGCCGCCGTGCAGGTGATGGCGGGAGACGCCGCCTTCGCCCGTACTCTGGAGGCACGCCGCCAGTGCGGCGCCCTTGTTCAGGGCTTCGACCGCCGGACCGCTCAGCGATCCGAAGCTCATCCCCGAGACATTCACCACGGACGCGGGCGTGAAGGCCTTCGCGCGCTGGCGGGCCCCGCCCAGCACCTTGCGGCAGGGAATCCGGTAGAGCTCGTCGTACCCCGGTTCGCCCTTGCGCGGCAGCGAGAGCGGGAAGGCGCTGTGCTTGATGACCAGATAGTTCGCCGACGACTCCATGTCGTTGTCGGAGCCGAACCCGAAATGGTTGTCTTCGTTCTTGGAGCTGGCGTAGATCCAGCGGCGCTGGTCGCGGCTGAAGGGGCGCTCCTCGTCGTTGTCGGTGACGATGTACTGGCGCAGTTCCGGCCCGATGGCTTCGAGCCAGTACCGGAAGTGTCCCACGATGGGAAAGTTGCGCAGGATGGCGTGCTTGCGCTGGGTCAGATCGTACGCCACCACGAGGAGAAGTCCCACGCCGAGGGCCGCAAGCACCATGTTCCAGATTCTACCCCCGCTGTCCTCCGATGACGAGGCATGGCGCGGCAGGAGTAGGCTAGTGCGAGGAGCTCCGTTACCCGTATGAAACGTCTTGTTCCCGTTCTGCTGGTTCTCGTGGTCGTGGGAGGCGTGGTCGCTGGTGTGGTCCGGTCGCGTCGTGGGTCGACTGGCACGGTCGTCGAGATGGGGCTGGTGGCCCGTCGGGCCACGTTCCGGTCCACGGCGACAGCCTCCGGAGAGGTTGTGCCGGCAAGGTATGCCGACATTGGCGCCAGCGTCATGGGCAAGATCGTCGCCCTGCCGGTGAAGGAAGGCGACCGGGTGCGGGCCGGCCAGGTCCTGGCGCGGATCGATCCCGTGCAGGCCGAGAGCGCCGTGGCCGGCGCCACGGCGCAGGTGCGCGCCCTCGAATCAGACGAACGTGGCGCGGCCGAGCAGCGACGGGCGGCCGAGTCCGACCAGGCCGCCGCGGTGGCCAGACTCCGCGATGCCGAGCAGAAAGTGAAGCGGGCGCGGGAGCTGTTTGCCGAGAAGCTCATTGCGGCCTCGGAGTTCGATGCGGCCCGCGCCACGGCCGATGTGGCGACGGCCCAGGTCGCTGCCGCGGCCGCGGCCGTGGACAGGGCCAGCCAGACGGCCGCCGCCGCCGGGGCGCGCCTCGTCCAGGCGCGTGCGCAACTGCGCGGGACGGCCGACACCCTGGCCAAGGCCGCCGTGCTCGCGCCAATGGACGGCATCGTCAGCCGCCTGCGTGTGCGGGAGGGCGAGATGGTGGTGGTGGGCATCCAGAACCAGCCAGGCACCACGCTGATGACCATTGCCGACCTCGGACAGATCGATGCCGAGGTGAAGGTGGCCGAGGCTGATGTGCTGCGCGTGGCCGTCGGTCAGCGGGCCACCGTCACCCTCGAGGCCCTGCCGGGCCGGCCCTTCGAGGGGAAGGTGGTGGAGATTGGCGCCAGCGCCCTGCCGGGGAGCGGGACGGCCAGCGCGGCGCGCGAGTTCAAGGTGGTGGTCCGGCTCGATACACCCGACCCGGTCCTGCGGCCCGGCCTCACCTGTGACGCAGAAATCGTGACCAGCGAGCGGACCGGGGTGCTGACCGTGCCGCTGCAGAGCGTGGTGCTGCGTGCCCAGGCTGGCGCCGCGCCGCGCACGGGCCTCTTCACCGTGAAGGACGACCGCGCGGTCTTCACACCGGTGACCGCAGGCGTGATTGGTGGACTCGAGATTGAAGTGGCTGGCGTGGCCGAGGGCACGCCGGTCGTCGTCGGACCATTCCTGGCGCTCCGCGCGCTGCAACACGGCGCGGCCGTGAAGACGGCCGAGCCCAGGACGCCATGACCGCCCGACCGGGGGGCGGCGTGGCCAGCGGCATCGCCCAGGCGGGGCGCACGCTCGTCGGAGCCCCGCTCAGGACCGCGCTCGCGGCCCTCGCCATGGCCGTGGCCGTGGCGACGACAGCGGCGGTGCAGACCAGTCTTGACGGCCTGGCGCGTTCAGCCAGGGCTGCCAGCGCACGGGCGTTCGGCTCGGACTCCTTCGCGCTGGTGCGCCTGTCGACCGGCACGCTCAGTCGACGGGAGGTGGCCGAACGACTGCAGCGGAACCCGCCCATCACCCGGGGAGACGGACGGTTTCTGGAGGGCGTGGCCGCTGGACGCGTGACCTACGCCGCGAGCGCGCAGCGCGCCGCGGACGTGTCGGCGACGGGCCGGACGCTGGAGCGGGCCACCGTGAACGGCACGCAGGCCACCCTCCCCGATATCCGGGAGGTCGGCATGGCCCGAGGCCGCTTCCTCAGCCTCGACGAGGAGGTGGCCGGTTCCGCCGTGGTCGTCGTGGGGCAGGCCGTCGTGGACGAGCTGTTCCCGGGAGTCGACCCGCTCGGTCGCGAGGTCCGTATCGCCGGGCGCGGATTCCGCGTCATCGGCACGCTGCTCTCGCAGGGGAGCGCGTCGGGGTCCTCGCAGGACCGCTTTGTGTGGATGCCGCTCCGCGCGTTTGAACGCGCCTTCGGTGCCCCGGACAGCGTGCAGGTCTTTGCGGTGGCCGATGGGGCCACCAGCACGGCCGAGGCTGAAGACCTTGCGCGCATCTCGCTGCGTGCCCGTCGCCATCTGGGACCCGGCGCGCCCGACACCTTCGACATCATCACCCCGGAGGCGTCGCGCAGCTTCGTCGCCCGCATCACCGAGCAGGTCAGTGCGGCTGGCCCGCCCATCGCGTTCATTGCGCTGGTGGCGGCCATCGTCGTGGTCACCAACACCACGCTGGTCTCGGTGACGCAGCGCACGCGCGAGATTGGCATCCGTCGGGCACTCGGCGCCACGCGTCGCGACATCACCATCGAGACGCTGGCTGAATCAACCCTGGTCGCCCTGGTGGGAGGAGCGCTCGGGCTCACGCTGGCGGCCGGCCTGGTGCGGCTGGCGTCGGGTCCCATCGGCCTGCCGCTGGCCCTCAACCTGGGCGTGTCGCTGGCCAGCCTGGCGGCCGCGGGCGGGGCTGGCCTGGTGGCTGGCTGGTATCCGGCCCGGCGGGCGACCCGGCTGGATGTGGTCGACGCGATGAGGCAGGAATAGATGGCCCGGCACGCCTGGCGCGACGTGGTGGGCGAGGCGGCTGGCCTGGCCGTGGACGCCGTCCGTGTGCACAGGGCCCGGTCGGCCCTGGCCATCGTGGGCATCGTGATCGGCATCGTGACCGTGGTGCTGGTCGCCTCGGTCCTGGCCAATGTGCGAGGGCAGGTGGCCTTGCTGTTCCGCGACCTGGGCACCGACAACGTCTTCGCGTTCCACCTCACGGGCGATCCGTATGTGTCCCCCAGCGAGAAGGAGGTCCAGCGTCGGCCACTCGACCTGGGGTTCGTCGAGCCGATGCGGCGCCTGATTCCCGAGGCCGTCGATGTCGGCGCGCAGGTCATCGTGCCGGCCACCTCAGCAAGCGGGGTGCTGATTGCGCGGGCGGGCGACAACGAGTCAGACACGCTGCTGGTGGAAGGCGCCACGCCCACGCTCTTCCAGATCATCGGCGCCGAAATTTCCCGCGGGCGGTCCTTTACCGATCTTGAAGACCGCCAGGGCGCACGCGTGGCGGTCATCGGCGCGAGCCTGTCGGCCTCGCTGTTTGGCAGCGACTCGCCGCTGGGACGGACGCTCACGCTGGCTGGCGACACCTATACCGTCGTCGGAGAACTGGAGAAGCGGCGCGGCGGATTCCTTGGCGAGAACCGTCAGGACAACGTGCTCCACCTGCCGGCCGGCACCGTACGACGCCGCTTCGGGACGCCCGAGCGCGTGGTGCTCTACGTGCAGGCCCGTCCCGGACTGCGCGACCTGTGCCAGCGCCAGACCGAGGCGGTGCTCCGCGTCCTGCGGCGCCTGCCCGCCAGCGCGGACAACGACTTCAACCTCTCCACGGCCGATCAGATCATTGCCACCTTCGACGGCATCTCGGCGCAGGTCGCTGCGGTGACGGTGGGGCTGGCGGCCGTGAGCCTGCTGATTGGCGCCATCGGCATTGCCAACGTGATGTTCATCAGTGTCACCGAGCGCACCCGGGAGATTGGCCTGCGCATGGCGCTGGGCGCCCGTCGGCAGGAGGTCCTGCTGCAGTTCCTGCTGGAGTCCATCGTGCTGGCGGGCTTGGGCGGGGCGGCCGGTGTGGCCGTGGCGCTGACCATCGGCCTGCTGCTCGGGCTGGTGCTCACCGGGTTCTCGGCCGTCCCGCCGCTCTGGGCCGTGGGCGGCGGGTTGGCCGGGTCCGTGCTGGTCGGTGTGGTGGCTGGCTACTGGCCGGCGCGTCGCGCGGCCCGGCTGGTGCCGGTGGAGGCCCTGCGCTACGAGTAGCGCAGCGCCCCTCTGAGGCCTGGTCTCAGGCCAGGCCCTCGATCTCGTCGAGCAGGCTCACGTCCACGCCCACCGACGCGTGCGACTCCTGGGAGAGGAACATCGGCCTGAAGCGGGCGTTCCACACAATCTCTTCGGTCCGGTAGGACGACCGCGTGTGCACGGTCTGGGCAAAGGTCTCGTCGGTGCCGGAGAGCAGCACCAGGATCTCCACCTGCCGGGCATGAAGGTCGTCCTGGGTGCGCCCGAACAGCGGGCTGTTCTCATCGATCGGATGGACGATGGTCCAGGCGAGCGGGAAGAAGGTCACCGTGTTCCGCTCGAGCGGCAACGCCGCATAGCGGCGCGTGCCGCCCTCATGATCGATGGCACTGTAGAGCACCTCGGCTTCCAGCCGGATGATCTCGTTCCTGCGCCGGTTCGCGACGCGGAACATAAGCGCCGTGCCACCGTTGTAGGGGGCGATGACCGCGCGCCCGCTGAAGAGGATGGCGGCCGTCGGGCGGGCGAACCGGGCGAAGAGGATGCCGGTGGCGAGCGCCTGATACATCAGCCCGACGAGCGCTTCCACCGTGACCACCATGTTCGGCAGGAAGCCGTTCGGTCCGATCTGTCCATAGCCGATGGTGGCGAAGGTCTGCACGCTGAAGTAGAACGCGCGGGCGAAGCGGCCGCCCAGCATGTCGAGGCCTGGCCCCAGCAGGGCCTCAGGGCCGCACGCCACGAAGGCCAGCGCGAACAGCAGGTTGAGCACCACATACGCCAGCACCACGACCCCGAGGAACGCGGGCCAGGACATGGTGAGGAGCTGGTGATACGGCGCGAGGCTCTCGGCCAGACCCAGTCCGGCCCGCACCACGTTGAACGAGCCGTCCCGGTTCAGCAGCCGCTGGCCGCGCGTTCGGCCGACCACGGTGCCGAAGCCAAGGTCGTTGGCGCGGGCACCAGGGGCGATGACAGGGTCCGGGGCAAGGGGGCTGAGGTTCGGGGCCGAGGGCGTCATGGTGTCGCTGCATTCTAGCCATTGCGGTCAGGCTCCGGCCACCAGCGTGGCGCCGCATGAATCCCGCACCTACCGGCTGGCGTCGAACCGGGTGCACCTCGCTGGCCGGCGCCGGCGCGGGTTGGAGGCAGCGTCATGACGGTGGCCATTCTCGGGTCAGGATCGGTGGGCAGTGCACTGGGCGGACGTCTGGTGGCCGCGGGCATCAGTGTCGTCTTCGGCGCGCGCGACCCGAAGGCCCCGTCGGGAGACCTGCCAGCCGGCACACGGGTGCTGTCCATTCCCGAGGCCGCCGCGTCCGCCGAGGTGGTGCTGCTGGCCGTGCCGGCTGCGGCGGCGCTGGCCAGTGCCCGTGCCGCCGGTGACCTGACTGGCAAGATTCTCGTGGACTGCACGAATCCGCTCACGTTTGATGGCGCGGGCCCTGTCTGGGTGCCCCCGGCCGAGGGGTCCGGCGCGCAGGCGCTGGCCGCCGCGCTCCCTGGCGTCCGGGTGGTCAAGGCGTTCAATCACTTCGGCGCCGAGATCCACGGCAACCCACGCGTGGCCGGCGGGGCAGCCGATGCCCTCGTGGCCGGCGATGATGTCGCCGCCCGCACCGTGGTGCTCGAGCTGGCCGACCGCATCGGCTTCCACGGCGTGGATGCTGGACCGCTGCGCAATGCGGCCCTGCTCGAGAACATGGCCATTCTCT
>JAKFYA010000190.1 GCA_021731095.1 Acidobacteriota bacterium
GCAGAATGCGCTCATCGCCACGCGCAGCCAGCGCACACGCGCCGAAGCGGATCTCAACCGGAGCCTGGCTCTGCTGAGCCGGGCGACGGGCGACATTCTCAAGGTGCATCAGATCGCCGCGAAGGCGCGGTAATCCGCTCAGGCCCTGGGCCTCGCGCTCCGGGGCGCGCGCGCGGGACGGCAGGCGCCGTTCAACGGGCATTGGTCCGAACGGCCCGTGCCGGCATGCCCGCAGGCGCCCATCATCCCGACGTGGCACAGCGAGAAGTCGTACCGGACCGGATCTGCCGGGTCGAGCCTCCGCAGCGCCGAGGTGATATCGGCCGCCATCTTCCAGCCCGGGGTGGTCAGCCGCGTCAGGCGGAGGCAGCGGCCGACGCGGATGATGTGCGTGTCCAGCGGCACCACGAGACGGCCGGGCGCCACCTGCGTCCACACACCGAGGTCGATGGCGTCGCGCCGCACCATCCAGCGCAGGAACAGATTCATCCGCTTGCAGGCACTGCCTCCCGATGGTTTCGGGAAGAAGAAGCCGACGCCGGCACGGGCCGGCACGCGCCCGTAGGCCGGGCGCAGGTCCGTCTCCATGGCCCGTCGCGAGAATGACTCGAGCCCCGGGCCGACATCCGGAGCCGTCATGTCATCGCCTGCCATGAAGAAGGCTTCCAGCGATCCGGACTCCCGCAACATCCGCTGCAGCACGAGCAGCAGTGCGGTCAGGTCCACGCCGCGAATCCAGCGGTGGACGATGTGGGCCAGCCGCGGCGCCTCGCGGACCGGGTCGAAACGGCGCACATAGTCGGCTGGTGAGGCGCCCATGACGGCCAGCAACGCGTCGACGGACTGCAGCACACTGGCCACCCGACCAAAGGCCAGCCCGGCCGCGCAGAAGCCGACCACTTCCTGATCGGCGGGTTCGTGGAAGCGGCGGACCAGATGCACCGGGTCCGCGGCCGACTCCACGTGGTCAAAGGCGCGATAGGCCTGGTCCAGACGCGGCTGGAGGAGGAGCAGCGTGGCCGCGCTCAGGGCACGTGGGCTGGGCATGGTGGTCCTGTTCATTGTCGTGCAGAACCTCGGGTCCAGACGTTACGCTCTGGGCCTACAATGGTGGCGCCTTCTCCTGCGCGGCGCCACGCAGTTCGGCCGCCTCATCACACATGCCCGAGCGACCTCTCAATCCGCTGCTGCACGTCACGCTCGTCGCCGCCTGCCTGGCCGGCGCGGAGTTGGCACACCTGAGCCCGTTCTACGTCGGCGAACTCCAGATGCCGGTGGTGTGGCCGGCGGCAGGCATCCTGATCGCGGTGCTGATGCTGGCTGCGCGCCTGCGTGCGGTCACGCTGGTCATCACCAGTGTCCTCATGGGTGGCATCCTCCACTGGCACTACGACTGGCCGCTCGCCCTGTCGATCGGTGTTGGCCTGACACAGGGGCTGGAGGCCTGGCTGGGTGCCTTTCTGCTGCACCGGCTCTTCGCCGAGCCGTTCTCGCTCGCCTCGACACGTCACATCGGCGCATTCATTGCCACAGTGATCGGCACGACGATGATCGGCGGGCTGGTCATTGCGGAACTGGTCACGGTCACCCTGACCAACACACCGGTCCGTGAAGCCTGGCTCACGTGGTGGTTTGCCGACGCGCTCGGCATGCTGCTGGCAACGCCCATCGTCCTCGGCAGCATCGCGACATGGTCCTCCCGTGGCACGGGCGGCCTTGGGCGGCGTGTTCTGGAAGCGCTGGTGGTGATGGGCGGAACCGCGCTGACCAACTACGCCGTGTTCAGCGATGTGCTGCCGCCCTACATGCGGCTGCCAGCCTATGTGCTCCCCTGGTTCGTCTGGGCCAGCTTCCGCTTCGGTTCAGGCGGCGCCGCGACCGCGCTCTTCATCACATCGCTCTTTGCGGCATGGTATGCGGTGCAGGGGCTCGGCCCGTTCGCCAGGCCCGGTGAAGGCCCGGACGCCTGGGTGCTGCGGACACAGGGGGCGGCCTCGATGGCTGCGCTGTCCTTCATGCTGCTGGGCAGCCTGGTCGACGAGCGGCGCCGCGCGCTGCTCGAACGCGACGCACTGGTCGAGAAGCTGCAAGCGACCCTGTCCGGACTGCGGATCCTGCAGGGCATGATTCCCATCTGCGCCTGGTGCCACAAGATCCGCGACGACGCCGGCTACTGGCAGCAGATTGAAACCTACGTCGAGGCGCACAGCGCCGCCACCTTCAGTCACAGCATCTGCCCCACCTGCACGATGGAGCACGACCCGACCGCCCCCGGGCACGCGCCGGGTCTGGCCGCCCTCAACCCGACGCCGCGCTGACGGCCTGGCTCAGTCGCCCACCAGCCCACGCGAGAGCCGGTAGCCCAGCACCAGGTGGGTGACCAGGATGATGGGCACCACGAAGGTGAGCAACAGGTTCAGGGGCGGCAGCAACAGCACCTGCATGGATGCGGGATCGGTCATGGCCGAGCGTGCCGCTGTCACCACCACGAACAGGATGTCGGCCAGACCGACCACGTTCCAGACCGTGTACACGGGCCGGCGCCAGCCGTCGGCCCGACCCATCAGCAGCAGTGGCACCGCCAGCACGGCCACCAGGATGTCGCCCCAGCCGCCCACGACGGCGAACAGGAAGGGCAACCGTCCCTGCGCAAAGAGCACCAGGAACCAGGCGCCCACGAACCGCGTGAGATGGAACGCCACCAGCACGCGCTCATCCGCCTGCAGAGCCCAGCCGCGCAGGCGTGGCACCAGTGCGACCGCCAGCAGACAGACGACCGTGATGCCGAGGAGCACGAGTTGGGGCGCCGGGAAGCGGAGGCTGGCCAGCACACCACTGCGGCCCACACCAATGGCCGCCGCGAGCCAGAGCAGGAGCACGCGAAGCACCGTGCGGGTCGACATCACGACCTAGAAACGGATCCCTGCGCCAAGGGACAGGCGGAAGTCGTGGCTGAAGAACGCCTCGTCCTGGCGGATGCGGCCCCGGGTGAGCACGGGTCCATGAAACCGGACCAGGCGGTCGCCGATGTCGGCCCTGACGAAGACTCGCGACGACGTGCTCACCTCGACGCCGCCACCCAGGTCAACCGCGGTGACCGTGTCGCCTGAGGCCAGTGCGCAGGCAAGCGGCTCCGGGTAGATGCGGATGCACGGGAAACCCCGTCCGGGCGCCTCGCCGATGCGCATGAAACCCGTGCGCACTCGGCCAAACGGACGCAGCCGCCCGAGCGTCGGCCCTGCAGTCAGGCCGAACAGCCCCTCCACCCGCCGCCGGCTGAAAGCTCGTCCTTCTGGGTAGGCCTTCGGAAAGACGGTGACCTCAGCCTCGAACCCGAACAGGCCGCTGGGCCGCCAGGCCAGGCGTCCACCCGCCCCCGTGTCCCTGCCGTCGAACTCGCCTGGCTTCGCCACAACCACCTGAGCACCGGCCTCGAGCCGACCGTTCGGCCGCTGCGCCTGCGCCACGCCGGGCGCCGCCATGGCCAGGGCGAGGAGCAGCGCACCCACTGGTCTCCGGACTGTCTGCATCACGCCTACCATCTTCTCACCAGGCGGGCCTGGCCCAGCACGCGTGGCGGGCTGCGGGCTAGCCTGCGTCGACCATGTCGCAGACGCGCGCCAGTTCACGCAGGACACTCTGCATGAGATCGGAGTGCAGCTTGGGCAGCGGCATCATCTTCGCGAGCATGGCCACAATCCAGCCGTCAGCTCGCGCATCCAGGTCGTAGTGCACGCGCGTACCACCGGGAATGGCCTCCAGTCGCCAGGCGCCGTAGCCGGTGATGAAGCCGCCGAAGTACTCCATCCGCATGGCGGACGGCGCCTCCATCGTCAACACACGCACGCGAAACGACTGTCCGCCGACGGGGTGAATCTCCACCTCCGTCCCAACGACGTCGGGCTCCGTGCGCAGCACCTGGAGACGAAGGGACGACGGCCACCAGTCAGGATAGGCCGCCACATCGGCCACCACTTTCCAGACCACGTCCAGCGGATGCTGGATGTCCAGCGCGTCCGTGGCTGCAATGGGCGTCGTCGCTGCCATGCCTATTTCAGAGAGTGCAGACCGAGCATGTTGCCTTCGGTGTCGGTGACGAGGGAGATGAAGCCGTACGGGCCGATCGAGAACTTCGATTTGTGGACCCGTCCTCCAGCCGCGCCTACGCGCGACTCTTCCACCGCGCAGTCGTCGCAATTGAAGTAGACGATGGTGCTGTTGCCGCCGGACGGCATCCCAGGCATGTGAACCAGCGCGCCACCCGTGCCAGGCTTGCCCATCTCGTTCTTGAAGGACCACATCTCAAGGTCGCCATCCAGGCGCTCGAAGGTGCGCTGCAGGACGGCACCATAGAACCCCCTGGCACGGGCCATGTCCTGTACGTAGATCTCGAACCAACCAACCGGGTTTGCGCTCATGGGAACAGACCTCCAGTGCTCAGGCGTGGTGTGACGGGGCTTCGACGACGCGCTTCAGACAGGCCGCGAACTCGTCGAACACCGGCTGCAGATTCGGGATCGAACGCGTCAGGAGGGGTGCCATCAGTCCCGAGAACTCCTCGCGCATGTCGAACGTGGTGACACCGTCGTGTTCGCGCAGCGTGAAGGTGCGGACGCCCCTGAAGAGCCCCAGTGGCATGCCACCGGTCCAGGTCATGCGCGTGGGAGCCTCCAGCACCGACACGCGAACGGGAAAGGCCTGACCAGGGCTGGCCTTCGTGCGCACCGTGACCTTCTGACCGACGGCCACGTAGCCGTCCACCTGCGTCACGGTACTGTTCCACTGGGTCCAGTTCGCGACATCCGTCAGCACCGACCAGACGCGCGCCGCCGGAGCCTGTATCTCAATGGTCGTGCTGAAGGTCATCAACAACTCCCGTATTCGGCGGATCCTAGCACGCAGAGACGGGCGATGGGCGTGTCCATGGAGTCATACCGGAACAGACGTCCGCCCACTACCGACCGCGCATCCGGTCTCGGGTGGCCTTGAACTCATTCCCGGCCTTCCACTCCGGGATGCGTGCCGCCTCTGCCACCCGGTAGCCCACCGCCAGGAACAGCTGCAGATCCTCACGGGCCCCGTCGAGCGTCCACTCGGGGCGGACGACATCCGATGGCTGGTGGTAGTGCTGCGAGGTATAGGCCTCACGCACACGGCGACCGAAGTCTGGCGGCTGGCCGATGAAGTCGATCCCTTCGTCCGGATCCAGGGCCGGCACGCCCTGTTTGGCGAAGTTGAAGTGGTCAGACCGGTAGTAGAGCCCCTTCTCGGGTTCGGCATCGGCCGTGATGACCCGCCCCTGCTCGGCAGCCGCCGCCCTGGCGTAGTCGTCCAGATCCGAGGCGCCAAGACCAATGAGCACGAGGTCCTTCGTGCGGCCATTCACGTTCAGCCCGTCGATGTTGATGTTCGCCAGCGCGTTGGCCAGCGGGTAGAGCGGTGTGACCGCGTAGTACTGCGAGCCGAGCAGTCCCTGCTCTTCGGCAGTGACGAACAGGAACAGGATGGACCGTTGCGGCGGTGCCGGCAGCTTCGTGAAGGCGCGCGCAATCTCAAGAATGCCGGCCGTGCCGGACGCATTGTCTTTGGCACCGTGGTAGATGGGGTCGCCGTTCACCCGGGCGCCCACGCCGAAGTGATCCCAGTGCGCCGTGTAGATGACATGTTCGCCTCGCCGGACCGGATCGCGCCCCTCAAGACGAGCCACCACGTTCTGCGAGTCGAAGGTGCGGAGCGCGTTGCGGATGGTAATCGAGGCCGAGACGCCGAGCGGCACCGGCGTGAACGCCCGGGTAGCGGCCTTCGCCTTCAGCGCATCCAGGCTCTGACCGGCCAGCCCCAGCAGTTTCGCGGCGTGCTCCCGTGACACCCACCCTTCGATGGCCGGACGCCCCATGTTCCGGTCCGGTGTCACCAGGTCGAACTGCTCTCCCGTCTTCTGTTGCACGACGTTGAAACCGTATCCCGCAGGCTCGGTCTCGTGTATCAGAAGCACGGCTGCCGCACCGAGCTTCGCCCCCATCTCGTACTTGTAGGTCCAGCGGCCGTAGTAGGTCATCGCGGCCCCGCCGAAGACCTTCGGATCGCGCGTGTCAGGGTGCGCCGCGTCCGGCACTGGGGGATCGTTCACCAGCATGAGCAGCGTCTTGCCCCTCACGTCGAGCCCCTTGTAGTCGTCCCACCCGAACTCCGGGGCTTGCACGCCGTAGCCGACAAACACCACGTCCGAGTCGACCAGGCGCACCTCTTCGGTCACACGCTTGCTCCAGGCCACGACGTCGGCCTTCCAGGTGGCCGTCAGTGTCTGCGCGCCCTTCCGGAACGTGAGATTCGCCGGCGTCGGCGTGATGCCCACCAGTGGCACCTTCTGCACGTAGGTCCCATCCGGATTGCCCGGCGTCAGCCCCATCTTCGTGAGCTGATCCACGAGGTAGGCCACCGTCTTCCCTTCACCGGGGGTGCCGGGCCCACGCCCTTCGAAGGCATCAGACGACAACACCTTCGTATGCGCCAGGACGGCGTCTGTGTCCACCACGGGCAGGGCCGAGAGCGGCAGAGGACCAGTGTCAGGCGAGGCGTTTGGAGTCTTCGGCGCTCCGCAGGCGGCCACAGTGAAGGCCAGCGCCATGGCCACGGTCTGGATGCGAGCGGTCATACGATGCGGTCTCCTTGTTCGAGCGTGGCGACCAGCGCGGCAATCTTGCGCGCGCGACCAGCCGGCGTCTTCATGCTACCCACCCGGAAACCCAGGGCAAACAGGTTCGTCCTGTTGAGCGTGCCGAACGTGGTCAGGGCAGCCGGGTTGGACCGGATGGCCTCCATCAGGTCTGCCGGCAGGGTGTCGGCCGAGACCGCACGGATGGGCGCATAGGCGTTGTCCCAGCGGCCATCAGCCCGCGCAGCCTCGACATGGCGCAGGCCATGCGGTGTCATGCGCCCTTCGGCCGTGAGGCGCGCCACGTTCTCCCGGTTCACCTGGCTCCACAGACTCTTCCTGCCGCGTGGCGTAAAGCGCTGCAGATAGGACACCTCGTCCCAACTCTTGCGGATGGCGTCAATCCAGCCCCAGCACAGGGCTACGTCGATGGCTTCGATCGGAGTGACCGTGGCCGTGCCGGTCGCCTTCTTGAAGATGCGGATCCAGACCTCGGTCTCCCGGTCGTGGTGCGCCGACAGCCAGGCCTCGAACGCCGCCATGGAGGCAAACGACCGGATGGCCTGCGGATTCGGAATGACGGGGGGCATGGACTGGCTCGTTACCGGCGGGGACCACGCCACGCGGCGTGACCCCACTCCACCAGGTTCAGCGCCAGGTGGGCCGCATAGGGTGCCGCCACATGCCCGCTCCAGAGGAACAGCGCGGCGAAGACACCGCCGCCGACCAGGCCGGTCAGCAGCATGTACCAGAGGCCGCCGGCCCAGTGCAGCAGCCCGAAGAGCAGGCACGACATCACCACGGCCGTGGCCGGGCCCAGATGCGCGGTCAGCACAGGCAGCGCGACCCCGCGATAGAGCGTCTCTTCCACGAGCGGCGCCAGCAGCACGTTGGCCACGAAGAACCAGCGCAGGTTCCCGGAGACGGCCGGCAGCACCGACCCCGGAGGCACGTAGTCACCCACGAGGCTCTGGAGCCGGGCAAGCCCAGGCTCCAGCACGCGCAGGTAGACCACGGCCAACGCGAGGCCCGCGACCAGACCTGCCAGGGTGCCCGCGACCAGCCATCCACGGTCGGTGGGCAGGCGCCAGGCATGCCCCACCACAGCCGACTGCGACGCGAGCAGCAGGCCCACCACGACGAGCACGCCAGTGAGAATGTGCGGCAGCCGCGCCGTCACGCGGTCGGGAATCTGCGCCGGCGCCACGCCGTGCCCCGACATCCACACCGACAGCCCGACAAACGCCGCAAGAAACAGAAACGGGCCGGCCGCCAGCAGCAGCCAGAGCGTCGTGGGCACGGCGGCGAACGCGGTCATGGTCGTGGATGATTCTACCGAAGCGCCGCGCTCCCCTATTCTTCCCAGTCGTCGAGGGCGACGATGCGGTCGATGCTGACGCCGTTCTTCAACCGGCGATAGTCGTTCAGACCGTCGTCACCCTTGGTCTCGGCCCAGCGTGTCAGCGTATCGCGGTCCTCGACAAAGTCCATCTTCGGCACGGCATAGCCACAGGAGTCACCCACCCGGGTGATGGTGGCGACGATGATCGCGCGCTCGCCTGCCATCTCCGGAAACTGCGCGCGCAGGTCGGTCCATCCGGGGCTGCCGGGCTTCACCACCTCGGCCGAGCCGTGCAGGCGCACAATCCGGGGCGCGCCGGCGAAGGCGCAGAACATGAAGACGATGCGCCCGTTCTCGCGTACATGGGCAATGGTTTCAGCGCCGCTCCCGGTGAGGTCGAGATAGGCCACGCGGTCCGGTCCGAGAATGCGCAGCGAATCCAGCCCCTTGGGCGAGCAGTTCACATGTCCGTCGGCCGCGAGCGGCGCCGTCGCGACGAAGAACAGGTGCTGCTTCCGGATCCAGGCGGCGAGCTCGGGGGTGATGTTGTCGAGGGTCTTGCCCATCAGCGCACGTCCTTTCGGGCAGGCCCGTCTAAATTGCCCGGACGCGGTTGTTCTTCGCGTTGTGCTCCAGTTCGACCAGACCCAGCGCCTCAAGCAGCGGCGGCAGATAGACGCCGAACCGTCCACGAAAGCCCTTCTTGAGACCGTACCATCCACCCACTGGATTTGCAGGCGAGCGCCCCCATGCCTCGACAGTCCCCTCCTTGGCCGGCTTCTGTTCGTCCGCGCCACCAAGGTCCACCCAGTCGCCGACCGCCTTCAGCATGGCATGCAGGTCGTCCACGCACCGGGCGTCGTAGTGCAGGACCGTGCTGCCAACGGTGCAGACAAGGATGGTCCGACCGTCCTTCTCGGCGACGTGCATCGTGTATTCGGAGGTGCCGGGTGCCGTCTTGAGCATCCAGGGATTCTCTTTGCTGCGGGTGAGCGGAGTCGACATACCAGTCCTCGGGTCGTGGCCGGTCTGCATCAGACGGGCGGTTGTCAGTAGGCGCCGTCCACCAGGCGCTGTGAAATCCACCAGAGATTGCCGCAGGGATCCTTCACGCCGCCCTGGCGGTCGTTGTAGGGCATGTTGGCGACGGCCATGATCTGCGTGGCGCCGGTCGCGACGGCCTGCGCCATGACGGCGTCGGCGTTGTCGACGTAGAGGTAGTACGAGGCCGGCATGGCCGGATAGTCCGGCGTGGCATCCGCCACCATCACGGTCGAGGTTCCGAGCATCACCTGGGCATTGGCGATGCGGTCGCCTTTCATGTGGCGGTCGATCTCTGTCCCGCCCAGTCCCTGAACCAGGAAGTCGATGAGGCGGGCGGCTCCTTCCACGAAGAAGTACGGCGTGACGGTGTTGTAGCCAGGAGGGATTCGTGTCATGTGGCGTTTGTACCCGGCGCGGGCACGCTGGTGCAATGCACGTTTGTGTTACACCACCAGGCCGCGGGCCTGGAGGCCTTCGGCGACGGGTCGGACCCACGCGGCGTCCGTACTGGTGTCAAAGAGAGGCGCCTGCGCCCACCCGGAATACCAGATCGGGCGAGTCCGCAGGTCGGCAGGCTCGGAGTCGTAGCGCGGAAACAGATGGGCGTGCAGGGCCGGCTCGAGATTGCCCAGCATTTCATAGTTGATGCGGGCGGCACCCGTGACCTCCAGCAACACGTCACCCAGCGCCGCCATGTCGTACAGGAACCGGGCCTGGTGCGTTGGCGTCAGGGCATTGAGGTGAACACCGACCGGGTCCGGCAGCAGCAGGCAGTACCCACGCACCACCTGCTGTTCCCCCGCCACCACCCAACCGGATGCCAGGTGCGCGATGAGGCGCGGGTGCTCGCCGCGCTGCGCGAGCGCCACCCATCGATGAATCTGCGTGTCGGTCATGTCGTGCGCGGCCGTGACCATCGGGTCAGTACCTGGGCCGCCGCCCCGCCGCGATCTCGCGACGCACCCACTGGAGAATGACTGTGCCCACCACTGTCGGCAGCGCCCAGGCCAGTGGCGACCTCGTCCCCAGCTGTCCGGTCAGGCTGTGCCAGTTGACGACCAGCAGCGCCGTCACCATCGCGATGTAGGAACCACCCTGCCCCGTCAGGTGCGCCCGCAACCAGCCCGTCCACCGGCGCTTGGCGGCCACATAGCCGAGCAGCGCGAAGGCGTAGGAGCCGACCGCAATCGGCAGGAACCACCAGATGCGTGACCAGTCCAGCGCGGCCATCGCCGCCGCTGACAGACAGATGCCCAGCATCACCCAGTGGTAGGCCTCGCCCACCTTCGTGTGCAGGCCCTGGTGCTTGCGCGCGGTCATGGCAATGGGACCCAGGATCAGCCCCGCTGTGCCGAGCGCGATGTGCGCGATGAGAAACAACCTGATCAGTGTCACGTGGTTACCGGCCTGTGTCTGGCGACGTGCGCTAGCGGGGCGGCGCGACCGGCCGCACCCGTGCCAGCGCGTCAGAAAACGCAAAGGTGGGAATCATGGCCCGGCTTGGCGACTTTTGCCCGGTTCGCTGGAACACCACGGCCAGAAAACTGTGCTTCTGCAGCGCGGCGAACAGGTCGAAGTGCGTCCCGTCGCCGTTGGCCAGAAGGGGCCTGGCCGCGGCCGCGCACGCGTCTGCCGAGCACGCGGAGACACGCAGGGCATACAGGTCGCTGCCGAAGGTCAGCCTGAAGGACGCACCGTCCGGCACCGAGTCGATGAACCGGAGTTGCACTTCACTGCCGACGACCACATCCCGAGGCAGCAGCACACGCACCAGGGTGGCCTGTCGGGCCGACCGCTGAAGGTCGACCACCAGGGTGGCCTGTTCGTGGTTGCGCATCTCGTCCTGGATGGCCGCCGTCATGCGCAGCAGGCACCGGTCGGCCATGCAGTCCACCCGCCACGGGCGGGCAGGCGGACGGGTCGAGTCCGGTGTCTGGGCCAGGGCAGTCGGGACGAGGCTCAGGCCCAGCAGGAGGCCGGACACGACGTGGCGGACCGCAGCCGTCATGGTGAGCATTATGGAACTGGGGCGCGCGTGGCGGCGCTATCATTTTCAGGTGACCACCCTCGTCCACCAGAACACGAGTGATCACGACGATCCGGACGGGCTTCGCGCCCAGGTGGCAGAGCTGGAGGCACTGCTGGACCAGCGTGCGGCCGACTTCGCCCGCGTGAAGACCGACCTGGCCACGTTCCGGCTGGCCTACCGGCAACAGGTCGGCGTGCTGCACGACCAGCTTGATGAGCTGGAGCTGGCCATTGCCGAGGCCGAACTGGGTGAGGCGGTCAGGCGCCAGCAGGAACAGACCGCCCACGCGGCGGCCCGGCCGACCGAAGTGACGTCGGCCCCACCCCGCTTCACCACGGACGATGTGCGCAAGCTGTTCCGGGACGTCGCCAAGGCGATCCACCCGGATCTGACCGCCGACGCCTCGGCCCGCGAGCGGCGCCATACCCTGATGATTGAAGCCAACCGGGCCTATGCCGCCGGCGACGAGGCCCACCTGCGGTGGATTCTGCAGCAGTGGGAACGCAGCCCTGAGGCAGTGACCGGCACAGACCGTGAGGCACTGCGACTTCGGCTCGAACGGCGGATTGACCAGGCCGAAGAGCAGCTCGAGTTGCTGGCCAGTGAAATGGCCGCCCTGCAGGACACGCCGCTCTGGAAGCTGAAGGCGAAGGTGGACGAGGCCTCCTCCCGAGGCAAGGACCTGGTGGGCGACATGGTGCGCCGCCTGAAGCGCGACATCATGGTGGCCACCAACCGCCTGGACGCCATCCGCCCGCCTGTGGCCTGACGCCGCAGGCGTCCTCAGCGCTGTCCGGGATGGTCCCGCGCCACCTGCAGCACCACCGCCAGACTGCAGGCGAACATCACGGTGGCGACCGGCAGCCACAGGGCCCGCTCGGCGGCGCTGGGCGTCGCCGCATTGGCCAGCACGCTGACCCCGCTGTAGGCCACCACCGCCCATGCCGCCACGCGTGCCCGGGCTTGTGCCTCCGGGCCGAAAATGCCGGCCCTCGACGCCATGGCCCAGACCGCACCCAGCATCAGCAGGAACGAGAGCCCGGCCACCACACGCATGCCCGTGGGCAAGGCGCCTGGATACTGGCCGCCCCAGGTCAGGTGGCCCCAGGGCGCGCCAATGACCAGCGCGGCCTGGAACGCGGCAACAGACAGCGCGAGAAACACGAAGAGTCTGGCGGCGACGCGGATCATGCGTGCTCCTGTCGGGCGGAAGGCACCCGCCCCTGAACGGCGTTGGCTCTGGCTGTCATGGTGAGGTGCCCCTCCGCACCTGCTGGCAACAGGCTGCGCATGCGCGCGGTGAGATGCGCACGGTCTGCCGCGGAGAGCGCGGCGAGCGAGGCACCCACGCTGGGTCCCACCAGCACGGTGGACCAGTAGTCATCGAAATCCGCAAAGGTGCGTTGCACCACCAGGTCCCGTACCCGCACGCCTTCGAGGCCGGCCGCGGTCCACACCTGACGCAGGGCCTCGGAGTCTGCAGCACCCGGACTGGGCGGCATCGGGACCGTCGCCCCCATGGCCCGCAGCTCGGTCTGCAGGGCCGCGTACGGGAACCCACCACCCTCCAGGTCCCACCCATACGCGGTCACAAGGCCGCCAGGTCCGACCACGCGCGCCATCTCGGCCACGCCCTGCGCCGGACTGGGCACGAAGAAGATGACCAGCGGCATCACGGCCGCATCGAAGGCTCTGTCGGCAAATGGCAGCGCCATGGCATCGCCCAGCCGGAACCGGGCCTGCGACAGCGTCGGCCTCGCACGCGCATAGGCCAGCTGCGCCTCGGATGGGTCCATCCCGTCCACGGAGGCCGGCGCGGCGTGGGCGATCAGCAATTCGGTGAAGGCCCCATTGCCGCACCCGACATCCAGCCAGCGCAGCCCGGCCGACGGGGCCAGCCATTCAAGGAAGGCCCTTCCGGCCAACTGACTCCAGACGCCCATGTAGCGTTCGTACGCCGCGCCATCGTCAAAGCGGATCTGGCTGGTCATTGCGCAGCAAACACCTGCGCCCAGTACAGCGCCTTCGCACCCGTCGCCGCACGCGCAGCGCCGACACCCATTTCCGTGAACTGCCGACCCATGATGTTTTCGCAGTGTCCAGGGCTTTCAAGCCAGGAGACCACCACGGCCGCCGCGTCGGACTGCCCCACGGCAATGTTCTCGCTCAGAGCCGTCCAGTCGTAGCTGGCGTTGGACACCCGCTCGGAGAGATGGCTCCCGTCCGAGCCGACGTGGTCCAGCCGCCCCCGCGTCGCCATGTCACGCGCGTGGCGCAACGCCACCTCACTGAGCACGGCAGACAGGGACACAGCCGGAGCCGGCTCGAATCGGCGGTCACCACAGGTTCGGCCCGCCTTCCGGGTTGCATTGACCAGCTGCAGCATCGGTGCGGCGACCGAAGCCGCGTCGTCACCATCTGGCGGTCCAGCAGACACCCTGTCCGGCACCAGGCAGAGCGAGGCACACAGGCCAGCCAGAGCGAGCCGGGCACACACCACCTGCCGTCCGCCCACAGGTCTGCTCATGGCCGCCTCCGGAACACGCCCTTCAGCTTCGTCCAGGCCTCGCGGCCCAGCAGCGCGATGCCGGCCAGAAACGACACCTCGGCGCCCACCAGCACGGCGGTCATCTCTGCGGCAGCGGTGCCAACGGACTCGGCGACCAGCGGCAACACGAGGAACGTGCCCCAGCCAACCACGGCCAGCGACACACATGCGTACCCCAGGACCTGTCTCATGGACCTGTTGATGGTGGCACTGAATGCGCTATGGACGCCAGCCGGGCAGCGCGGCCGCCTGCCGGATCCATCGGGTCATCCGCGCCTCGTCGAAGTCGTCCTCGTGCACGTCGACCCACCGGGCGTCCTTGCCCGTGCCGCCCGGCGGCACGGGCCGCAGCGACGCGCCCATGAAGAAGGTGACCTTCACATACCGCGTGAACACATGGAAGGAGACGAGCCAACCCTGTCCTTCGACGCCATACATGGGCGAGTTCCACCGAACCGCCCTGGTCACACCTGGCACCGTGCCGACGATCAGCGTGTCGAGCCGCTGGCCGAGCATGTGCTTCCAGTCGGGCATCGCCGCAATGTAGGCGCGAACCGGGGCGTCGCCATCTGCCTTCGCAATCTGCGGATTGCCCCCCGCCAAGCGTCGCACGGGTGCCTTCTGTGTGGTTCGACCGGCTCCAACACCCTTGACGGCCTTGGCTGTTCTGGCTGCCGTGCCAGCCACATTCAGCGCGACCGCCTGGCGCACCAGCGCCTTGAACGCCGTCGCGTTGAGCGACTCGCCCTCGTGAATGTCGATGGCTCGACGGGCGTTCCCCTCAAGGCTTGCGTTGAACAGACCGGTCGGGTCCTTCAGCGAAGCCCCCTTGGCAAACGTGAGCTTGATGGCGTTCCGGTAGGATTCGCCCGTGCAGATGATGCCGCCGAGCGACCACACCGGCACACCCCGCCACTTCCACTCTTCCACCACATCCGGGGCGGCCTGCCTGATCAGCCCGCGCACCCGCGCCAGCGCGTCGCCGCGCCAATCACCCAGCTCGGCAATGCGGGCTGAAA
>JAKFYA010000106.1 GCA_021731095.1 Acidobacteriota bacterium
GCAACGTGCAGCTGATGTGCCCCGAGTGCGGCAAGATGACGCGCGTGGGCCGCAAGGTTCTGGCCGACGGCCGGAAGGTTCGCGTCTGCCGCAAGTGCGAAGGAGTGGTGGATAAATGATCCGCATGAAGGAGCGCTACGCCAAGGATGTGGTGCCGGCCCTGAAGCAGGAGTTCGGCTACGCGAATCCGATGGCCGTTCCGCGCATCGAGAAGATTGTCATCAACATGGGCCTCGGCGAGGCGACCTCGAACGCGAAGATTGCGGACGTGGGCGCCGATGAGGTCACGCGGATCACCGGCCAGAAAGCCACGATCCGCCGCTCGACCAAGTCCATCGCGCAGTTCAAGCTGCGTGAGGGGATGCCGGTTGGTGCGATGGTGACTCTGCGCGGACAGCGGATGTATGAATTCCTCGACCGCCTCATCTCCCTGGCGCTGCCGCGCGTGCGTGACTTCCGCGGCGTGTCACCGAAGGGTTTTGATGGCCGCGGCAACTACACGCTGGGTCTGCGCGACCAGCTGCTGTTCCCCGAGATCGACTACATGAAGGTCGACAAGGCGCGGGGCATGAATGTGTCGGTGGTCACCACCGCCAAGACCGACGAAGAGGCGCGGACCTTGCTCAAGTTGATGGGCATGCCGTTCCGCACGAACTAAGGCCGGCGAGGCAATAGATATGGCAACGACAGCGAAAGTGGCGAAAGAAGCCAAGACACCCAAGTTCAAGATCCGTCTGCGGAACCGGTGTCAGCGGTGCGGCCGTCCTCGCGCCTATATGCGGAAATTTGCGATGTGCCGTCTCTGCTTCCGGAAGGCCGCACTCGAAGGCGACGTGACGGGCGTGACCAAGAGTTCGTGGTAGACGCGAGCCGCGACACACGAACCACGAACCACGATTCACTGAGAGACTGACGATGACCGATCCGATTTCCGACATGCTCACGCGTATCCGCAATGCCGTCACGGCAAAGCACACTCGCGTGGATCTGCCGGCCTCGAAGCTGAAAGCCGAAATTGCGCGCATCCTGACGGACGAGGGGTACATTCAGGGTTTCCGGTTCGTGGATGAACCGGCCCAGAAGACCGGCCGCCAGGCGCGCCAGGTAATCCGCCTCCAGCTCAAGTACGGGCCCCACGGCGAGAAGGTGATTAGCGGAATCCAGCGGATCAGCCGCCCGGGCCGCCGTGTCTACTTCGGCGTGGAAGACGTGCCCCAGGTCCTGGGGGGCCTTGGCACCAGCATCCTGACCACCTCGCACGGGGTGATGACCGGTCGCGCGGCCCGCAAGGCCGGCATCGGTGGGGAAGTGCTCTGTAACGTTTGGTAGTGGGTTCGGGCCCACGGTATGAGGGTCGATGGTGACCCCAACCGGACGCCGGACCGACAGGATTGAACATGTCACGTATTGGAAAGAAGCCGATCGCGCTCCCAAAGGGCGTCACGGTGAAGATCGCGGCAGACGCGGTCGAAGTGAAGGGTCCGAAGGGGCAGCTGCGCCAGCAGATTCCTGGGGGAATCGTGTTCACGCAGGATGGCGATCAGCTCCTGGCGAAACTGGAGCGCGATGACGCCAGCCTCAAGAAGTTCCACGGTCTGGCACGCAGCCTGGTTGCCAATGCGGTGACGGGCGTGACCGAGGGCTTCAAGAAGGAGCTCGACATCGTCGGCGTCGGGTACCGCGCCGAGATGACGGGCCGGAAGATCACCTTCGCGCTCGGCTACTCGCACCCGATTGTGTTCGAGATTCCAGCGGGGATCGAAATCACGATCGACAAGCAGACGCACGTCACCGTGACGGGCTTCGACCGCCAGGTCGTTGGCCAGGTGGCAGCGAACATCCGTCGTATGCGCCAGCCCGACCCCTACAAGCAGAAGGGCGTGCGCTACACGGGTGAAGTGCTCAAGAAGAAAGTCGGCAAGACCGGAGCCTAACGATGCGTATCAGAACGAAAGACGATCGGCGGCAGCGAATCAAGTTCCGCATCAGGGCGCGGGTGAGCGGCACCGGGGTGCGTCCCCGGCTGACGGTGTTCCGCAGCGTGGCGCACATCTACGTGCAGGTCGTGGACGACCTGAGCGGCAAGACGATTGCCGCCGCGTCGAGTGTGGAGCCCTCGGTAAAGGGGTCGATGGACAAGAGCATTACGGGCGGCAACGTCGCTGGTGCCAAGCTCATCGGCAAGACCATCGCGGAGCGCCTCCTCGAAAAGGGCGTGAAGCAGGTGGTGTTCGACCGCAACGGGTTTCTGTATCACGGTCGCGTGAAGGCCGTGGCGGATGCGGCTCGCGAAGCCGGTCTGGAGTTCTGACGTGGGCATGATGAACCGTTACCGCGAGAAGATCGACGGGTCACAGATGGAAATGAAGGACACGGTCGTGTCCATCAACCGGGTGACCAAGGTCGTCAAGGGCGGCAAGAACCTGAGCTTCAGCGCGCTGGTCGTCGTGGGCGACGGGCATGGCATTGTCGGCTTCGGTGTCGGCAAGGCGAAGGAAGTTCCCTCGGCCATCAAGAAGGGCATCGAGGCTGCGAAGAAGAACCTCATCCGGGTTCCGCTGCGTGGCTCCTCGATTCCGCATCAGGTGGTCGGCAAGTTCGGCGCCGGCAGCGTGCTGCTGAAGCCGGCACCCGAAGGCACGGGTCTCATCGCCGGTGGTGCGGTGCGCGCGGTGGTCGAAGCCGCCGGCATCCACAACGTGCTGACCAAGTGTCTG
Organism: Acidobacteriota bacterium; assembly: GCA_021731095.1. Classification (GTDB taxonomy): domain Bacteria; phylum Acidobacteriota; class Vicinamibacteria; order Vicinamibacterales; family UBA2999; genus JAKFYA01. Next base: position 2,718 of record JAKFYA010000106.1, read on the forward strand.
GGTTCGGCCAATCCGCACAACGTGGTGCGTGCCACCTTCTCGGGCCTGATGGACCTGAAGGATCCGGCCTTTGTCGCGCGGCTGCGCGGCAAGGAAGAAGCCGACCTGATCGGCGCGGAGCGGTAAGCCATGGCGAACAACAGCACAGCGAAGCGGCTCAAGATCACGCTGGTCAAGAGCCCGATCGGCTTCAACAAGACGCAGGCGGCCACCGTGCTCGGCATGGGGCTGCGGCGCATCCGCCACACGGTCGAACTGGCGGACACGCCGGAAACCCGTGGGATGATTCTCAAGGTCCGTCACCTCGTGACGGTGCAGGAATAGACCAATGGATCTGAGCAATCTCAAACCAGCGCGCGGAAGCAAGCACTCCAAGAAGCGCATCGGACGCGGGCATGGCACGGGCCAGGGCACGCAGGCCGGTCGCGGTCACAAGGGTGCCCAGTCGCGGTCGGGCTTCGCCAAGAAGCGCGGCTTCGAAGGCGGCCAGATGCCGCTGCACCGCCGCATCCCGAAGCGCGGTTTCACCAACATCTTCCGGACGGAATATGCCGTGGTGAATCTGGATCTCCTGGCTGAGCGTTTCGAGGACGGCACGGTGGTGACGCCGGAACTGCTCCGCGAGAACGGCATCGTACGCAGCAAGCAGCCCATCAAGGTGCTGGCGCGTGGTGACATCTCGAAGAAGTTGACGGTCCGCGCGGCGAAGTTCAGCGGCAAGGCGGCCGAAAAGATCGTAGCGGCCGGCGGCACGGCCGAGGTTATCGCCTCAGCGTAATCGGGACCGACATGGAAAACCCTCTCACGAACCTGTTCGCCGTCAAGGATCTGCGCAACCGGATCCTGTTCACGTTCGGACTGCTTGCGGTCTACCGCATCGGGAATCACATCCCGACGCCCGGTGTGAATCAGGCGGCGCTCGTCGAGATGGCGCGTCAGCTGCAGAACTCGATGTTCGGCCTGTACGACATGTTCTCGGGTGGGAACCTGTCGAAGGTCACGATTTTTGCGCTCGGCGTGATGCCGTACATCAGCTCGTCGATCATTCTTCAGCTGCTGACGGTGGTCTGGCCGTATCTCGAGCGGCTGTCGAAGGAAGGCGAGCTGGGCCGTCGCAAGATCACCCAGTACACGCGCTATCTGACGATTGTGCTGGCGGTGGTCCAGGCCATGGGCATTGCCATCTATCTTGAGCGTCAGCAGGAAGTGGCCGGGCTCCCGCTCGTCTATAACCCGGGCTGGGGCTTCCGTCTGATGTGTGCGCTGACCCTGACGACCGGGACCAGCTTCATCATGTGGCTGGGCGAGCAGATTACCGAGCGCGGGATTGGCAACGGCATGTCCCTGCTGATTTACGCCGGGATTGTGGTCGGCCTGCCTCGCGCCGTCCTCACCACCTTCGACCAGATGCAGACCGGGCAGATCAGCCTGCTGGCCATCCTGCTGCTGGTTGCGGTGATGGTGGCGGTGGTTGGCGCCATCATCTTCGTCGAGCGCGGCCATCGGCGCATCTCGGTCCAGTATGCCAAGCGTGTCGTGGGCCGGCGGCAGTATGGTGGATCCAGCACGCACATCCCGCTCAAGGTGAATACGGGCGGCGTCATCCCCGTCATCTTCGCCTCGTCGATTCTGGCTTTCCCGGCCACGGTGGCGGGCATGTTCCAGGCGGGTGGATGGGGACGCGCGATCGTTGACCAGCTGGCCTATGGCATGCCGCTCTACAACCTGCTGTATGCCGCGGGCATCATCTTCTTTGCCTACTTCTACACGGCCATCATCTTCAATCCGGATGACGTAGCCGAGAACATGCGGAAGTATGGCGGGTTCATCCCGGGTATCCGGCCAGGCAAGCGGACCGCAGAGTACATCGACACGATTCTGGCGAGGATTACCCTTGTGGGTGGTCTCTACCTCATCATCGTGGCGCTGATTCCCGAGTTCCTGATGACCGGGTTCAAGGTGGCTCCGATTCCGCTGATTGGCGAGCGGCTGGATGCCATCCTCCCGAGGTTCATCACCGAGGGGCTGGGCGTCACGTTCTACTTCGGGGGCACGTCGTTGCTGATTGTCGTTGGTGTGGCCATGGACACCGTGCAGCAGGTGGAGTCGCAGCTCATCATGCGGCACTACGACGGGTTCATGAAGAAGACGCGCATTCGCGGCCGCCGCGGCTAGGAGTTCGGGTAATGGCGTTGAACCTTGTGGTCATGGGGCCACCGGGTGCCGGCAAGGGGACGCAGGCTGACCGCGTCACCGTGAATCGCCGGCTGCCGAAGGTCTCGACCGGGGAAATCCTCCGGGCGGCCATCAAGGCTGGCACCCCGCTGGGGCTTGCCGCGAAGGCCATGATGGACGCAGGCAGTCTCGTGGACGACGCCATTGTGGTGGGCATCGTCCGGGAGCGGCTGGCAGAGCCAGATGCGGTGCGGGGCGTGCTGCTGGACGGGTTCCCACGAACCGTCGCGCAGGCCCAGGCACTCGACGCGGTGCTGGCCGAGCGGGACAATGGTCCGCTGGTGGTGATCAACATCGAGGTGCCGGACGATGAAATCGTCCATCGCCTCCTGCATCGCCGGGTGTGCCAGGACTGCGGCTCGAATGCCGAGCCGAATGATGAGGGGGATGTCTGCCACAAGTGTGGAGGCTCCCTGGTTCAGCGGGCTGACGACGTGGAAGACGTGGTGCGGGCCAGGCTGCGGGTGTACGCCGAGCAGACGAGGCCGCTGATCGACTTCTACAGGTCCCGTCCGACCTTCCGGTCGGTGAATGGGGCTCAGCGGCCGGACCGTGTGCTGGCGGCGCTGGAAGCAGCGATTACGTCGGCGCTGGAGGGCACGTCGTGATTGTCTGTCGTTCAAAGGCCGAGATCGAGACGCTCAGGCGGGTCAACCGCCTGGTCGCTGAGGTGCTGGCTGAGCTGAGGGAGCTTGCGGTTCCCGGTGCGACGACAGAGGATATAGACCAGTTTGCTGAGGCGCGAGTGCGAGATGCGGGTGCGGAACCGGCCTTCAAGGGCTATCACGGTTTCCCTGCCACCATTTGCGCGTCTGTCAACGAGGAAGTTGTGCACGGCATCCCGTCGAACCGGGTGCTGAAGGACGGGGATATCCTGTCAATCGACATGGGCGCCAAAATGGGCGGTTTCTATGGAGATTCGGCAGTTACCGTTTCTGTTGGTACAATAGGCGATTCGGTACGGAAGCTGCTGCGGGTCACGGAGGAGTCACTCTTCCACGGCATCGAGGCAGTCAGGCCCGGTGGTCGCGTGTCGGACATCGGGGCTGCCGTGCAGCGGCATGCGGAAGGCGCGGGGTTTTCGGTGGTCCGGGAGTTTGTCGGACACGGCATCGGCACCTCGTTGCATGAAGAGCCGCAGATTCCGAACTACGGCCCTGGTGGCAAGGGGCCGCGCCTCGCTGAGGGCATGGTCCTGGCCATTGAGCCGATGGTGAATCAGGGCAGTGCCGCGGTGAAGGTGCTCTCGGATGGTTGGACGGCGGTGACGAAGGACGGGAAGCTCTCGGCCCACTTCGAGCACACCGTGGTTGTCACGGAAGAGGGATGCGAGATCCTGACGCTGTGCGAGCGTAACGCGGAACGGGCTCGTGAACTGCTCGGCGCCGCTGTGCGGAAGTGAGCGGAACGGACCCGGTCGACGGTGTAGTAACCGAGACGCTGCCAAGCGGTCTCTACGCAGTAGAGATTGACGGGCGGCATCGGGTGACGGCCCACGTGGGCGGCGGAACGGGACGGAACTTCGTGCGCGTCCTGGTGGGTGACCGTGTGGTGGTCGAGTTGACGAAGAACGACCTCACACGCGGAAGAATCGTCAAGAGATTGTAGGGAGCCATGAAGGTACGAGCGTCAGTCAAGCGCATTTGTGACAAGTGCAAGGTCATCCGGCGTCGTGGCGTCGTGCGGGTGATCTGCACGAACGCGAAGCACAAGCAGAGGCAGGGGTAAGCGATGGCGCGTATTGCAGGCGTCGACCTCCCGCGCACCAAGCGCGTTGAGATCGGACTCACGTATATCTACGGCATCGGCCGGAAGCGGTCGACCGATGTGCTCGCTCAGGCGGGCGTGAGCCCGGACATCCGGGTGAAGGACCTTTCGGAAGACGACGTCCGGAAGATCAGCCGGGTCCTCGAGGAAGTCGGCGGCGTGGAAGGCGACCTCCGCAAGGAGATCTCGCTCAACATCAAGCGACTGATGGAAATCGGTTGCTACCGTGGCCTTCGCCACCGTCGCAATCTCCCGGTGCGAGGCCAGCGGACCCGTACCAACTCCCGCACGCGCAAGGGCCCGCGCAAGGGCGCGATTGCCAAGAAGAAGACGGTGTAGCCGATGGCCAAGAGCGAATCAGTCAGCACAACTCCTGATAAGGGTGGCAAGAAGGCTCCTCGCAAGACGTTCAAGAAGCGCGGCGAGAAGCGTGTCGTCCACCACGGCCTGGCTCACATCCACGCGTCGTTCAACAACACGCACATCACCATCACGGATGCCGAAGGCAACGTGATCGCGTGGTCGAGCGCCGGTGGCATCGGCTTCAAGGGCTCGCGCAAGGGCACGCCGTTCGCGGCGACCCAGGCGGCCATCAGCGCGGGTAACACCGCCAAGACCTACGGGCTCCGCTCCGTGGAAGTGCGCGTCAAGGGACCGGGCTCCGGCCGTGAGTCTGCGATTCGTGCGCTCCAGACGGTGGGCATCGAAGTGAAGTCGATCCGCGACATCACGCCGATTCCGCACAACGGGTGCCGGCCGTCCAAGCGCCGCCGCGTCTGACGCGGCGACCGCATCTCAGACTTTTCACTAAGGGACGCACTACATGGCTCGATATATCGGACCCGTTTGCCGCCTGTGCCGCCGCGAAGGAATGAAGCTGTTCCTGAAGGGCGAGCGCTGCTACACCGAGAAGTGCGCGATTGAGAAGCGCAACTTCGTTCCGGGACAGCACGGCAAGACGCGGAAGCAGAAGCTGGTCGGTTACGGCGTGCAGCTTCGCGAGAAGCAGAAGGTCAAGCGCATCTACGGTGTGCTGGAAGACCAGTTCCGCCGCTACTTCGAGCAGGCCGAGCGCACCCGTGGCATCACGGGCGAGACGCTCCTCCAGCTCCTCGAGCGCCGGCTGGACAATGTGGTCTACCGCACCGGCTTCGCCACCTCCCGCGCCGCTGCGCGTCAGCTGGTTCGCCACGGTCACTTCACGGTGAACGGTCGCAAGGTGGACATCCCGTCCTTCTCGGTGAAGGTCGGAGATGTGCTGCAGGTGCGCGCGTCCAGCCGTGAGAATGCCGCCATCCTCCACGCGGTGGAAGAGGTGAAGGGACGCGGCGTGCCGGAGTGGCTGTCGCGCGATGCCGAGATGGGCGCGAAGATCGCCTCCATCCCGACCCGTGAGCAGATCAACCTGCCCGTGCAGGAACAGCTCATCGTCGAGCTCTACTCGAAGTAAGCGATTACTCGCACACCGCCAGCCCGCAGCCCTCAGACCTGCGGCGGGTGGCTGGCGGTTCAACACGCAGGTCTGGAGGCCGGAGCTGCCGGCCCGTTCGCGAAAGGAATAGTCATGCTCTGGAAAGGTTTTCAGCGTCCGAAGCGCCTCGAATTCGAGCGCGAGACACTCACCGACCGGTACGGCCGCTTCTATGCGCAGCCGTTCGAGCGTGGGTTCGGCACGACGATTGGCAACTCGCTGCGTCGCGTGCTGCTCTCCTCGATTGAAGGTGCAGCGATTACGGCTGTGAAGATCGACGGTGTGCTCCACGAGTTCTCCCCGATTCCGGGTGTCGTGGAAGATGCGACCGACATCATCCTGAACCTGAAGCAGATTCCGCTGAAGATTCACTCGGATGCGACCAAGACGCTGGTGCTGCGGGCCGACAAGGCCGGCGAAGTCCGCGCCAAGGACATCCAGGTGGACCAGGACGTCGAAGTGCTCGACCCCGAGGCGCACATCGCCACTGTATCCGAGGGCGGCAAGCTCCACATGGAGCTGCGCATGAAGCGTGGCCGCGGCTACACGGCTGCGGACAAGAACTTCGACGAGGACCTCGGCATCGGCTGGATTCCGATTGACTCGGTCCACTCGCCGGTCAAGAAGGTGAACTATCTGGTGGAGGCCGCGCGCCTCGGCCAGACCACCGACTATGACAAGCTGACGGTGGATGTGTGGACGAACGGTTCGGTGACGCCGCGTGATGCCGTGTCGCTGGCCGCGCGTCTCATCAAGGACCACCTGAACATCTTCATCAATCTCGAAGACGGTGCGGACCAGGCGCAGGACGCGCAGTCCGATTCGCCACGCAGCGGCGCCGCCAACGAGAATCTGGACAAGAGCGTCGAAGAGCTTGAGCTCTCCGTGCGGTCTTACAACTGTCTGAAGAACGCCAACATCCGGACCATCCGCGAGCTCGTGCAGAAGACGGAAGCCGAGATGCTGAAGACAAAGAACTTCGGCCGCAAGTCGCTCAACGAGATCAAGGACATCCTGCAGGGGATGGGCCTCGGTCTGGGCATGCGGATCGATCAGGCCGGGAGCGGGGAGTAGCCCGCACGAGGACGGCGCTGAGCGTTACGCTGCAGCCCTGGACATACCATGAGACATAACGTAGCCCACCGCAAACTCGGACGCGTGACGGAGCACCGGATTGCGATGATTCGCAATCAGGCGACGGCTCTGCTGCGCCACGAACACATCGAGACCACGCTCCCGAAGGCGAAGGAACTGCGCCCGTTCGTCGAGCGGCTCATCACCATCGCCAAGCGCGGCGTCGCGGCCAACGACCCGAAGGCGGAGACGCTGAACGCCCGTCGTCTGGTCATGAAGGAAGTGCAGGACCGCGACGTCGTGTCGAAGCTGTTCGATTCGATCGCCCCGCGCTTCGCCGAGCGGCCGGGCGGCTACACCCGCATCATGAAGCGTGGCTTCCGTCGCGGTGACGCGGCCGAAGTGGCGCTGATTGAGCTGGTGGGCAGCGAGTACGACCCGAAGGCCCAGGAGGCCGAAGCGGCCGCTGCGGCCGAGGCCGGTGATTCCAAGCCGAAGAAGGGCCTGGGCGACCGCCTCCGCGAGACCGCCAAGCGCGTCCGTGGCGCAAAGCCCGAAGGTGGCTCCAAGGCGCAGGCCAAGGGCCAGACCCGTGCGGCGCGCAAGGTCACGACCCCGCGCAAGGCCGGCGGCGCCTAAATCACATCACGCCGGCGATACCGGCAGATGGCAAGATCCGAAAGGCCCAGTGCTCACGCCCTGGGCCTTTTGTTTTGTGGAGCTGCAGGTTCTCCAGGAGGTGGCGCCGAGAACCATCCCGCGTCGTGGGCGTCCCGCAGCATCCGGTGCACGGCGTTCCACACCTCCGGGCAGGCCAGGCCGATGGCAGCGTTGACGGCCACCACCTGGTCCAACGTGATGCCGTTCTCGCGCCAGCTCTGGCCATGGTTGTGGAGGTTCTGCAGCACGGGCAGCAACCGGTCCACCGCATAGGCGAAGACCGCCTCCCGCGTCTCTCGCGCCTCGAACTCCAGCCAGCGGTTCAGGAGCCGGCTGGAGAGCGGCTCAGGCACCATGCCGAAGAGTCGCTCGGCCGCCGCGCGTTCGGCGGCGGCGAGCGCCGCGTCACGGCCGCCGTAGATGATGTGGTCACCCGCATCGATCTCCGGAATGTCGTGCACCAGCAGCATCTCGATGACCGCGGAGATATCGACCGGGTCGGTCGCATGGGACGCGATCGCGTGCGCCACCATGCAGACATGCCAGCTGTGTTCGGCCGAGTTCTCGGCCCGCGACAGGCCAACCGGACGCGTCTTGCGAAGGACCGACTTGAGGCGCTCAAGCTCGATGATGAAGGCAAAGGTCTGCTGCAGGTCGGTGAGCACCGGAACTCCTGTGGGTGAGGCGTCTGGCAGGGCGGACTGCGCGGCTCGAAGCGGTAAGGCCTCGAGCCGCGGTGTCTCGATCGGATGGGCGGGGGACGGAGCCGTCTATTCGTCCAGTTCGTGCGTGTCGCCTCGCTCGGCCCTGGCGGCGGCGATGATCTTCTGCTGGAACTGCGCCGGCACTTCCTCGTAGCTCGCGTACTCCATGTGGTAGGTGCCGCGGCCGCCCGTTGCAGAGGTGAGGTGCTGCTCGTAGGTGAGCATCTCGGCCATGGGCACCATGGCGCGGATCAGGGTCATGGTGCCGCGCGTGTCCATGCCGCCGATGCGGCCACGACGGCCTGTCAGGTCGCCCATCAGGTCACCGGCGAAGTCGCTCGGGGCATAGACCTCCACCGCCATGATCGGCTCCAGCAGGGTCGGCCTGGCGCGCGTCATCGCGTCCCGCAACGCCAGGCGGCCCGCCATCTTGAAGCTCAGTTCGTTGCTGTCGACCGGGTGGAAGGAGCCATCAATCACCGTGGCGCGGAAGTCGACCATCGGGAAACCCGCGAGCACGCCGCGCAGGCGGGCCTCCTGGATGCCCTTCTCGACAGCCGGGATGAACTGGCGGGGGATGGAACCGCCGAAGATGTCGTCCACGAACTCGAAGTCCGAGCCACGAGGCAGCGGCTCCACGGTGATCTTGCAGTCGCCGAACTGTCCGTGTCCACCAGTCTGTTTCTTGTGGCGGCCGTGCGCCTCGGTGCTGGCGGTAATCGTCTCGCGGTAGGGAATGTGCGGCGGCTTCAGCAGCACGTCCACCCCGAACCGCTTCTTCAGCTTGGCCACGGTCACTTCAATGTGGAGCTGGCCCTGTCCCCGCAACAGCAGTTCCTTGGTCTGCGGGTCGCGGTCATAGGCGACGGTTGGGTCCTCTTCGCACAAGCGGTGCATGGCGGCGCTGATCTTGTCCTCGTCGCCACGCGTCTTCGGCTCAATGGCATACGAGAGCACCGCCTCCGCGAAGGCAATGGGCGCGAAGCGGACCGGCGTGGCGTTCTCCGCCAGCGTGTCGCCCGTTGCGGTCTCTTTCAGCTTGGCCACGGCGCCCAGATCGCCAGCATGCAATTCCGGCACATGTGTCTGGATCTTGCCCTGCAATACCAGCAGGTGGCCAAGGCGCTCGGCGCTGTCACGGGTAGCGTTGTGCACGGAGGTGTCGCTCTTCAGGACGCCCGAGGCAACCCGGAGGAGGGTGATGCGGCCGGCGAACGGGTCAGCGAGGGTCTTGAAGACAAAGGCCGCGTACGGCGCGGCGTCACTGGCGGCGACCGTGGTGGCGTCGCCGCCTGCCGTCAGCGCGTGCATCGGTCGGTCGGCCGGGGACGGAGCGCACGTGGCCAGCAGGTCCAGCAGCGGGGTGGTGCCGAGATTGGCGAGCGACGCCGTGCAGACCACGGGTGAGATGGCGCCGGAGAGAATCGTGGCGCGCAGGCCCGCCTCGAAGTGCTCCTGCGGCAGTGAGCCGATGTCGAAGAACTCACTCATCAGCGTCTCGTCTGCTTCGGCCACGGCTTCAATCAGCGTTTCGCGCGCGGCGGCCACGGCGTCGGCCATGTTGGCCGGAACGTCGCCCTCGTCCACGCGGCCGCTGCCGTCCGTGGCGAACCGCAGCGCTTTCTGACGTACCAGGTCGACCACGCCGGCAAAGTCTTTCCCCTCGCCAATGGGCAACTGCATCGGCACGATGGTCCGGCCACAGTCGCGGTGCAGCGCGTCCAGGGTGCGCTCCAGGCTGGCGCGATCCCGGTCCATGCGGTTCACCACGACCAGGCGCGGCAGGCCCAGGCTGCCCGCTTCGGCCCACAGCTTCTCTGTCTGCACTTCCACGCCGGCCACCGCATCCACGACCACCAGCGCGGCGTCAGCCGCGCGCAGGCCCGTTCTGGCGTCGGTCAGGAAGTTTGCGGCACCTGGCGTGTCGATGAGATTGATCTTGAGGCCGCGCCACTCGGCGAATGCGAGGCTGGCTGCGAGGGTGTGCCTGCGGGCGATGGCTTCGTCGTCGAAGTCCGTGGGGGCGGTGCCGTCATCCACGCGCCCCAGGCGTGTCGTCGCGCCAGCCGTGAAGAGCAGGGCGGACACCAACTGCGTTTTGCCGCAACCGCTGTGACCAACCACAGCCATGTTCCTGATGCTGGCGGCGTCGTAGACCTTCATACGGGTACCCTCCTGCCTCGTGCGGCCGGGCCCGTATGCGTGCGGACCGTCGATGCCTCGACGAAGCCCTGCGTTGGTGTCTCTGCGCGCATCATAGTGCCGTTTTTGTCGGCACCGCAACAGCCACTGCCAGAGCGAGAGTACAATCAGACTCCATGCGCACCCAGACTGCACGGAGCAGCCGAATCCGCACGTCGACGCTGCTCGACATCAATCAGGCTCTGACCACCGGCAGCAAACTCCGTTCGGGCTTTGAACGTGTGCTCGATATCCTGCGTCGATCGGACGATTTTGTCCGAGGGTCCGTCATGCTCATGGGCGGTCCCGGTGGCAGTCTGTATCCAGAGGCCTCGCTTGGCGTGCCCGGTCTTGGCACGACGCCCCTGGCCGCTCGCGTCATCGACAGCGGCCGGCCCATCGTGGTGCCTCATACGGCCCAGGAACCGCTCTTCACCCGGGGCGGCAAGCCGGCCGTGGACCGCAGCTTCTTCTGCGTGCCCATTGGCGTGGGTCGCAAGACGCTCGGGGCGCTCGAGGCCGAGGCGCCCTTCCACCGGGATCGCGACCTCGATGACGTGCAGCAGTTCCTGCAGGTCGTGGCGTCCATGCTGGGTCAGGCGCTGCGGGTCGACCGGCTGGTCGACAACGAACGGCAGAAGTTGCGCGACGAGAACCAGCACCTCCGCGAGGAGCTGAAGCAGCGCTACGACTTTTCGCACATCATCGGCACCAGTGGCCCGATGCGCGGCGTCTACGAGCAGATCACGCAGGTGGCTGGCACCAACACCACCGTGCTCATCCGCGGCGAGTCGGGCACTGGCAAGGAACTCATCGCGCACGCCATCCACTACAGCTCCACGCGGGCCAAGAAGGCCTTCGTGAAGGTGAGCTGTGGTGCGCTGCCGGACACCCTGATCGAGTCGGAACTGTTCGGGTACGAGAAGGGCGCATTCACGGGTGCTGAAGGGCGCAAGAAGGGGCGCTTCGACCTGGCCGACGGCGGCACGCTGTTCCTGGACGAAATCGGCGATGTGAACCTGGCGACACAGGTCAAGCTGCTGCGCGTGCTGCAGGAGCGCGAGTTCGAGCGGCTCGGCGGCACCGAGAGCATCAAGGTGAACGTGCGGCTGATTGCCGCGACGAACCAGCGGCTGGAGGAAGCCATCGCAGCCGGCACGTTCCGGGCCGACCTGCACTACCGCCTGAATGTGTTCACCATCTTCGTGCCACCGCTGCGTGAGCGGAAGACCGACATCACGCTGCTGGCCGAGCACTTCCTCGAGAAGTACTCCTCGGAGCATGGCAAGCAGATTCGCCGCATCTCCACGCCAGCCATCGACATGCTGATGAGCTACCACTGGCCCGGCAACGTCCGCGAACTCGAGAACACCATCGAGCGCAGCGTGCTGGTGTGCGACGGGAACGTGATCCACGGCCACCATCTGCCGCCCACGCTCCAGACGGCCGAGGCCACCAACACCGTGACCACGCAGCCGCTGTCCGAACTGGTCGGCGCCTACGAGAAGGATCTGATTCAGGACGCGCTGAAGACGACGCGCGGCAACCGCGCGAAGGCGGCGGCGCT
>JAKFYA010000301.1 GCA_021731095.1 Acidobacteriota bacterium
AAAGGAGACCGCCACGTACTCGTTCTGCGCCATGGCGCCAGAATCACGTCGCAACTCGTTTGCGATCATCCGCTCCGGGTGCTCTTCCCAGCACTTGAAGGTGGCGTACACGTAGCGCTCGTCGAAGAAGATCCAGAGCTCGGTCCGCTGCGAGATGGGCGCCCCGGGCACCGGGTCGACCTGAACAAAGCCCTCGACCGAAGGCGTCGACGCGTACGCGGCATCGTCCAGACGCCCATCGAGCTTGAGCGGCGTGGTCAGCCGCACGGCGCGGACGGTGGCGCGGCCCTGGGCGTCGCGTGTGATCACGGACGGAGGAACCGGCGGGGGAGGACCGTCGACCGGGACCTGGGCGAGGGCGGCGAGCGGGACCAGTGTGAGCAGGAGCGCGGCGGCGCGGACAAACACGCCGGTAACGGTACCACGTGCGGCGTCACAGACCGAGGTCTGAAAGCCCCGGGTGGTCATCGGGTCTGCGGCCGAGCGGCCAGTGATACTTGCGATCCCCCTCGGTAATGGCGACGTCGTTGATGCTCGCGATGCGGCGGCGCATGAAGCCGTGCTCGTCGAATTCCCAGTTCTCGTTCCCGTAGGAGCGAAACCAGCGACCCGCCGCATCATGCCACTCGTAGGCGAAGCGCACGGCAATCCGGTTGTCCTGGCAGGCCCAGAGTTCCTTGATCAGGCGGTAGTCCTGCTCGGTGAGCCATTTGCGCGTGAGAAACGCGACGATGGCGGCGCGCCCCGTCAGAAACTCCGAGCGGTTCCGCCAGACGCTCTCTGGCGTATAGGCGAGGGCGACCCGCTGGGGGTCGCGCGAATTCCAGGCGTCTTCTGCCAGACGCACCTTCTGTGTGGCGGTAACTGGGTCGAATGGCGGAAGGGGCAGTCGCGGTTGTTCAGGTGTGCTCATGGCGGTCTTTGCTACTCGGCAGCCTCGTGCGCGTCCGCGCAGCGGCGTCCCCGGACCAGCGCGACGGGATCGCCGACGGAGATCGTGCCGGGTTCGATCACAAAGCAGTTCAGGGCCAGCGTGCCCTCGAATCGTTCGTAGATGCCTTTGGTGATCGACTTGTCCTGTTTCTGGGTGTCCGGGTCGAACGACGTCATGATGCACCGGCCCCGCAGGTCCTGCACGCCGATGAGCACTGCGCCGATTCGCAGGCAGGCGCCAGGCCAGGCGCGCTCCTCGAGACCATCAACCCCGCCGATGATGATGTTGGGCCGCAGTCGACGCCCGTCGTGCCCGAACGCGGCGATGGCGCCGTCAGTGGCCACGAGCAGCGGCAGGACGTCGAAGCGTTCAGGGCCCTCGAACCGCTCCAGCGTGGCGTCAGGGCCGGCGATCGACATCACGTCGGCTGCCACTTCGGCGCTCTCCCACGCTCGTCCGTCCACGAGCACGTCACCCGACGTGCTCAACGTGCCCTTGTGGCCCAGGAAGCGCGGGTGTGTGCGAGAGGTCACGAAGTGCCCGCGGGCGTCCTCCACGTGTACCACACGGTCGCCTTCCAGCCCGAGCGAGGTGACCGCCACGCGGGTCAGCCGTTCGCCTGCCATCGTCTTTACTGGATACCGCCAAAGCTCGGCAACGTTCATCGCATGATCCTTTCAGGGAGCGCCCGGCACCGGCATGACGGCAACGGCGCCCTCCCGGCGTCCCCACCCTGCCTTCTCAATCCCTCAGCGCGGCGGTGATCGGCAGTCGCGCCGCTCTCACCGCAGGCAGCAGGCCGCCTGCGACGCCCATCAGCAGCGCCAGGACCATGCCGAGAACCACGGATTCAGTGGAGATCCGGAAGGCGAAGGCGATCTCCGCGAAGTTGTCGCCGCCTGCGGCGGACGTGATCCCGTTGAAGGGGAGGGCCAGCACGCAGCCGATCGCGCCGCCGACCGCCGCGAGGAACGCGCTCTCCAGCACGAACGACGTGAGGATGGCGGCCTTGGAGAAGCCCAGGGCGCGCAGCGTGCCGATCTCGCGTGTACGGGCGGCGACGATGGCGTACATCGTGTTCATCGCGCCGAAGACCGCACCCACGCCCATCACCACAGCCACGAAGACGGCGAGCCCCTGAAGCTGGCCGGCCACGGACCCGGACTGGTCCGCGTAGTACTTCCGCTCCTGCACGGCCTGCGCCTTCATGCGCGGGTCGCGTCTCAGGTCTGCATCGAACGCCCGGATCGTCGCGGCATCGGCCATCCGCACCGTGACGCTCTGGTAGCCGCCGCGGCGGTTGAATGCGGCGGCCATCGCATCGAGATCGCCCCAGACCTCGCTCTCGAAGCCGCTGCCGCCGGCCTCGAATATGCCGACAATCGTCCAGGTCTTTCGCTGCATCTTCAGCGTCTTGCCCACGTCCATGCCGGCCATTCGGCGCTGAAGGGCGCGCCCCACCACGATCTCGTAGAGCCCGGGCTGCATCTGCCGGCCCTCGGCGATCCGGATGCCCTGCCGCACGGTGAAGGCGATCGGCGTCACGCCGCGCACGCTCACGTTCACGTCCTGCCCGTCCTTGCGCGGGAAGGAGCCAATCACCACGAGTTCAGGCGAGGCGAGGAGCTGGCCATCTGGCGTGCGGAGCACCCGGCTGTCGGTCATGAGCGCCTGTGCCGCTTCGAGCGCGATGCCCGACGTGAGTTCCGTCCCGGACCCTTGCTGGGTCACGATGGCGTTATCGAGCGAGCCTGTGGCGGCCAGCGCGGTCCGGAAGCCGTTGGCCATGGCGGTCAGCACCACCAGGACCGCGATCACCAATGCGATGCCCACCACGGCCAACAGGGTCACGCGGCCGCGGACGATGAGCGAACGGATGTTGTAGCTCAGGGGGAGTGGCATGGTCAGGCCTGCCGCAGCATCTCGGTGATGCGCGAGCGATACGCGGTCAACGCCGGGACGAAGCCGGCCGCGGTGCCCAGCACCACGGCGAGCGAGAAGGTGACGGCGGCGACGCCGGGCGACACCGTGAGCGTGGGGAAGTTGCCGAGGAGCAGGCCCATGAACGGCAGGCTGGCCAGGTTGCCCACGAGCCCTATCGCCATCAGGATGCCGGCGGCGCCGCCCAGCACGCCGAGCGTCAGCGCCTCACCGAGCACGAGCACCATGACCAGCGTGCCGGAAAAGCCCAGCGTCTTCAGCACGGCGATCTCCGTCCGTCGCTCACGGACGGCCATGCTCATCGTGTTGGCGGTGACGAGCAGAATCGTGAACGCGACGGCCAGGCCCACGGCGTTCAGCAGACCCACGAGGTTGCCCACGAGCGCGATGAATCCGGCGAGGAACGTGCCTTCCGTCTCCGTCTTGGTCTGGACGTCGCTGTTCTCGAAGTTGGCGTCGATCGCCTTCATCACGGTGTTGACCTGCTTCGGGTCGGTCACCTGGATGTAGAACGTGCCGGCGCCGGCATAGCTCCCCACGCCGGGCCGTCCCTTGATGGTCTCGTTCAGATACTTGAAGTGGAAAAACATCATCCCCGTGTTGACCGAGCCGACCTGTCCGGGGGGCGCGTCGTAGATGCCGCGCACATGGAAGGTGAGGGGTCCGCCCACGCGATACGGCGGGATGAAGCTTTCCATCTGGAACGAATCGCCCACCTTGAAGCCGAACTTCGTGGCCACCTCGCGACCGACGAGCGCGCCCTGCATGTCCTGCAAGTAGGCGCGGTAGTCGGTGGGCGGCACCACGTATTCCGGATACATGGGAAAGTACGCCTCAGACTCCACGGCGAAGTTGGGGAAGAAGTCCTTCATGTCGCGGTATACGCCGCCGAACCAGTTGGCCGAGGACACAGCCTTGACGCCGGGCAGCGCCTCAATGCGCGGCTTGTAGGCCAGCGGCAGGTTGAAGGTGAGGCTCACGGCATGGCGCGTGACGATGCGCGACGGGTCGGCCGATTCGGTGGTTTTGCGGATGGCGTCGAGCACGGTCTGCAACGTGCAGATCAGGAAGATGCACAGCGCCAGGCCCACCACGGTGCTCAACGTGCGCACCCAGTTGCGGCGCAGGTGCTTGAGGACGTATGGGAGGTACTTCATGCGGGCGTGACCTCACCGCGGATGATGCTGCTGGCCAGGACACCCTTCTCGAGATGCCGCTCCACGTGGGCACGCGCTGCGGCGCGTGGGTCGTGGGTCACCATCACGATCGTCTTCTTGAACGACTGGTTGAGCGTGTCGAGGAGTGTGAGGATGTCCTCCGCGCTCTTCGCATCCAGGTCGCCCGTGGGCTCGTCTGCCACGAGCACGCTCGGGTCCGTCACGATGGCGCGTGCGATGGCCACACGCTGTTCCTGCCCGCCGGACAGCTGACGCGGATAGTGCCTGGCGCGGTCGGCCAGGCCCACGACGCGGAGGGCGGTCAGCGCCCGCTCGCGCCGTTGTGCCTTCGAGAGGTTCGTCAGCAGGAGCGGCAGTTCCACATTCTCCACCGCCGACAGCACGGGGATCAGATTGTAGAACTGGAAGATGAAGCCCACGTGCCGGCTGCGCCAGCGCGCCAGCTCACTCTCGGTGAGGGAGGTCACATCGGTGTCGCCCACCGTAATGCGACCGGACGACGGGCGGTCGATGCCGGCGATGGCGTTGAGGAGCGTGGTCTTGCCGGAGCCGGACGGACCCATGAGCGCCACGAACTCACCGTCCGGCACGGTGAGGCTCAGCCCGTCCAGCACCACGATCTCTTCGGCGTCGCGCCGGTACACCTTGCGCAGGTTCTGCACGTTCACGGTTGCCATCGGTCAGGTCCTCTCAGCGCTTCACGCGGACGGTGTCGCCGTCTTTCAACGTCTCGGGAGGGCTCACGAGCACGGTCTCCGTGCCGGCGAGACCGCTGGTCACCACCACGCGGTCGCGGCGTGGCGCTCCGGTCACGACGGGCACCACCCGCGCCACCGTCCCATCAAGCACGAACACCTTGCTGCCGCCGTCGCGTGTCACCACCGCCTGTGGCGGCACCAGCACGTCCGGCCGCGTGACGGCTCCGGCCTCGACCGGCTTCGCCGGTTCGAGGAAGGTGGCTTTGGCGCTCATCTCGGGCTTGAGGTTCGCGTCCTTGTCGAGGATGGTCACCTTCACCTGCACGGTCGCCTTCGTGCGGTCCGCAGTGGGGATGACCTGACGGAGTTCTGCCGCGAAGTGCTTCTCGCCAAACGCTTCCACCGTCACGTCCGCCTTCTGGCCGGGCGTGAGCTTGGCGACGTTCGCTTCGGCCACGTCCACTTCCACTTCGAGCGTTTCGAGATCGGCCAGCGCCACGATTGCGCCGGACGAGGAGGACAGGTTCACGCCTGGCGGGATGGGCGCCACACTCTCGCCCACTTCGGCCATCTTCTTCACCACGACGCCGGTGAAAGGGGCACGGATGACGGTGTTGTCGAGGAGCGCCTCGGCGTACTTCACATCGGCTTCGGCCTGGGTGATCGCGGCGCGGGCGCGAACTTCGTCGGCTTCGGCCTGGCCCAGCACGGCCGCGAGGACGCGCACGCGGCTGCGGCTGGCGTCGAGCGTGTCGCGTGACACCAGGGCATCCTTGTCGAGTCGCTCGTTCACGCCAACGAGGCGACTCGCTTCAGCCAGGTCGGCCTCGCTCCGGCGGATCGTGGCGCGCGCGGCCACGACCTGCGCCTGCGTCTGGGCCAGTGCGGCCCGCGCCCGGCGCACCTGCGCCTCGAAATCCGCGCTCTCCAGGCGGGCGATGACGTCGCCCTCCTTCACATGTGAGCCGTCCTCCACGCGAAGCTGCGCCAGCCGGCCCTGAATCTTGGCAGACACGACCGCCTTGCGGCGGGCCACGACGTAGCCGGACGCTGTCAGGAGGGGCGTGCCTTGCGACATGCCGGTGCCTGATTCGACGGTGGCCTGCGCCACCGTCACCTCCGGTGGGGCGAAGACGGTGCGCGACACGTACAGCGCCACACCGACTACGAGCAGTATTCCCAGGATGGCCAGGGCGCGCAGTCGCCCTCTCGGCCGCTTTGTCACGTCCCCATCAAGGCGCAGGGAAGCCAGGTCGGTTCTCAGGTCGGTCACGGGGTCCTCGTGCAATCAGTATCACTGAACAGGGCCGACCTGGAGCACGTCCCGGTCAATGGCCGTCCCTTCCCGGTGAGCTGCGGGGATCCCAGCTCCCTCTCTGCCGTGCAACGCCTCGCGGACCGTGATCGAACAGCGTTGTGCCGCATGACGCCTGAAACGACGAAAGGCTGGCGTGAGCCAGCCCTTCCCCTGTGCGAGACGATGACGACGGGGCGTGCAGGCCCCGTTGATTCCGACGCGTGAACGACGACTGGGACCGTACCGCGGCGGCCACCGTGTCTATCGGGTCCTCCGACAGCCGCGGTCGCCTACGGCAGGGGCGTCCCCATACGGATGCGGTTATTCCCACGGTCAGCGATGTACAGCTGGTCCAGCGGGCCAACAGCAATGCCCTTCGGATTGGTAAAGAGCGCCGCCACTCCCAGTCCGTCCGTCGACCCGGTAGAACCAGACCCGCCCACGGTCAGGACCCTGCCGTCGATTTCGATGCGACGGATTCTCTGATTGTCTGTGTCCGCCACATACACGATGCCATTGCTGGCCAGGGCCACGCCGCCAGGATAGGTGAAGCGCGCGGTCCCGCCAGGCCCGTCAGCCGTTCCTCTGCTTCCAGCCAGTCCAGCCAGCGTCGTCACAACGCCGTCCTTGTCGATCTTTCGAATCGTGTGGTTGCCGTGATCGACGACATACACCGTGCCGTCGTTGCTGGCTGCGAGGCCGTAGGGCACCAGGAATCGTGCAGCGGCACCCGTGCCGTCCGTTGAACCGCCACCAGTGGCTGAGCCCGCCAGCGTGGTGACCACTCCGGCAGAGGTGATCTTCCGAATCGTGTTGCTTCGGGCGTCCGAGACGTAGACGTTGGAGGAGCCATCCACCGCTATGCCATACGGCTGCTCAAACTGGGCTGCGGCCCCCGTGCCGTCGCTGAAACCTCTCGTCAGCGCCGTCCCGGCCAGCGTGGTGACGACGCCGCCCGCCGCAATCTTCCGGACCGTGCTGTTGCCCGAGTCTGCCACGTACACAGTGCCGAGGCTGTCGACCGCCACACCGGTTGGCGTGAAGAACCGTGCGCCGGGGCCTGTGCCGTCGGCCGAGCCCGCGCTGCCAGGCATGCCGGCATAGGTCGACACCAGATTCCCTTCGATTTTCCGGATGGTGTGGGCGGCGCTGTCCGCCACATAGATCACGCCGGTTGCGTCAACGGCGACCGCAAACGGGTCCTCGAACACCGCATCGGCCAGGGTGCCGTCGGCACTGACGGACACGCCCACGCGTCCTGTGTAGGTTGCGACGGTGCCAGCGGTGACGGTCCGGATGACATTATTCTCCCGGTCCGCTATGTAGAGCGTGCCACCGGCACCTTTGGCCAGACCCGACGGACCGTAGAAGGTGGCGACGGTGGTGGCGCCATTGGTCGAGCCGGACACTCTGCCGACGCCTGCCACGCGCGCCGCCGAAGCGCCGCTGGTCGTCAGCGAGCGAATCGTGTGGTCACCATAGTCCGCGATGTACAGCGTACTGGTCGAAGAGTCCACCGTGAGGCTGCGTGGGGTGGTGTATCGGGGCGTGAACGTGGAGACCTGCAGCGTCCCAGCGGTAATCTTGCGGATCGCACGATTCCCGGTATCTGCCACGTAGACATTGCCAGAGGAGTCGACGGCCACGCCCATGGGCCCCCTGAAGAGCGCCGAGGCCGCGGGACCGTCGGTCGACCCGGGAGTGTCTGCCGTTCCGGCCAGGGTCTCGACGGTCGCGGCTCCGGTCGTCGCGTCAAAGACCACCTTGCGAATCAGGTCGTTCTCATAGTCGGCGATGTAGAGCGACCCGTCCGGGCCAAACGCCAGCCCTCGGGGTTCGTGGATGGACGCAACCGCGCTGGGGCCATTGGTCTGGCCCGCTCCCAGCCCGCCGATCAGGGTGGTCGTGGCGCCAGTCGTGGTGTCGACGGTCCGGATGGCACTGTTGGCCATGTCGGCCACATAGAGGGTGCCGGACGACGAGAGTGCCACGGCCCATGGCTCGTTGAATCTGGCCGCCGTCCCGGCCACCGTGCCCGTCACCGCGGGGCCGCTCGTGCCCGCCAGGCCGGCCAGTGTCACCACCGAGCCATCCGTGTGCACTTTCCGAATCGTGTGATTGTCGGCGTCAGCCACGTAGATGACGCCGCTGGCGTCAATCGCGATACCGGCCGGGCCGTCGAAGCGCGCAACGGCTGCGCTCCCATCCTCACTGTTGGCCGGCACTGGCGCAGTCCCGGTCAGGGTCGAGTAGGTGAAGCCGCCAATCGCGAACAGGGTTGAGGAGGCGGCCAGGGCCAGGGCTCCGGTGACAGTCAGAAAAGGACGCATGCTGGGAAATCGGCGAACCATCCCAAAACTCTATCGGAATTGATTTCCGCCGGGAACCGTGGATTCGCAGAAACCGGACCGAACTTGACGGATATGCCGGTCGCGCCTAAACTAGGCCCATACCAGTCGGATTTCGACACCCATGTTGAGACTCTCCAAGAAAGCGGACTACGCCCTCATCGCCATGAAGCACCTGGCGCAGCAGTGCGACGTGCCCTCCACCAGTGCCAGGGAGATCGCGGAGTCCTACGACATTCCCATCGAGCTGATGGCCAAGGTGCTGCAGCGCCTGGTCCGCACGGGCCTGCTCACCTCGATGCAGGGCACGCGGGGCGGGTATGCCCTCAGCAGGGGCGCGGCCGACATCAGTGTGGCGAACGTCATCGAAGCCATCGACGGCCCGTTCAGCGTGACCGCCTGCTCGGCCGAGAACACCCACAGTTGCGAACAGTGGGGCAAGTGCAGCATTCGCGACCCGCTGTGGCGCATCCGCGAACGGATTGCCCTGGCGCTCGGCGCGGTCAGCCTGGCCGAGATGGCCGCAGAAACAGAACCCGTGCCGGTGGCCGTCCAGACCCATGCCGCCGTGCTCCGCACCTAGCCCAGAGGCCCAGAGGACGACATGAAGCTGCCGATCTACATGGACTATCACGCCACCACGCCGGTTGACCCGCGCGTCGTGGAAGCGATGCTGCCGTACTTCACCGAGCACTTCGGCAACGCGGCGAGCCGCAACCACCCCTTCGGCTGGAAGGCTGAAGAGGCGGTGGACAAGGCGCGCAAGCAGGTGGCCGACCTCATCGGGGCGACGGCGAAGGAAATCATCTTCACCAGCGGCGCCACCGAGTCGAACAATCTGGCCATCAAGGGTGTGGCAGAGATGTACCGCGAGAAGGGCAACCACATCATCACCTGTGTCACCGAACACAAGGCGGTGATTGATACCTGCAAGAAGCTGGAGAAGCAGGGGTATCGGGTGACCTATCTGCCGGTGCAGAAGGACGGTCGCATCAGCCTCGACGAGCTGCGCGCCGCCATCACCGACAAGACCATCCTCATCACCATCATGACCGCCAACAACGAGATTGGCGTTCTGCAGCCCATTGCCGAGATTGGCGCCATCGCCAAGGAAAAGGGTGTCCTGTTCCACACGGACGCCGTGCAGGCGGTGGGCAAGGTGCCCTTCAACGTCAACGACCTGAAGGTGGACCTGGTGTCCATTTCGGCGCACAAGATGTATGGCCCGAAGGGCGTGGGCGCCCTGTATGTGCGGCGACGCAACCCTCGCGTCCTGCTGGCCGAGCAGACCAACGGCGGCGGGCACGAGCGTGGCATGCGGTCCGGCACGCTGAATGTGCCTGGCATCGTGGGGCTGGGCACAGCGGCGGCCATCTGCCAGTCGGACATGGAGACGGACAATGCCCGCATCGTCAAGATGCGGGACCGCCTGAACGAGGCGCTCCACGGAAGCCTCGACGAGCTGTACATCAACGGCTCCATGGAGCACCGGCTGCCACAGAACCTCAACATCAGCTTTGCCTATGTCGAGGGCGAGTCGCTCCTGATGGGCATCAGTGAAGTGGCGGTGTCGTCCGGCTCGGCCTGCACCTCGGCCAGCCTTGAGCCGTCCTACGTGCTGAAGGCGCTCGGCGCCGGGGATGACCTGGCCCACTCGTCCATCCGGTTCGGCCTCGGTCGCTGGACGACGGACGAGGAAGTCGACTACGTCATCGAAAAGCTCACCAGCGTGGTCCGTCGGCTGCGCGAGATGTCGCCCCTCTACGAGATGGTCAAAGAGGGCGTAGACCTGTCAAAGATGCAGTGGGTGGCGCACTAGGCTTCGGCCGGCGCCCCGGGAATTCAGGAGAGACACATGGCTTACTCGGACAAGGTGATTGATCACTACGAGAACCCGCGCAACGTCGGCTCGCTGCCGAAGGATGATGCGTCGGTCGGAACGGGGCTTGTCGGCGCGCCGGAGTGCGGCGATGTCATGAAGCTGCAGGTGAAGGTGAACCCGGAGACGGGTGTCATCGACGACGCCAAGTTCAAGACGTTCGGCTGCGGGTCGGCCATCGCCAGCTCGAGCCTGGCGACGGAGTGGCTGAAAGGCAAGACGGTCGAGCAGGCCCTGGCCATCAAGAACACCGACATCGTGGAGGAGCTGGCCCTGCCGCCAGTCAAGATCCACTGCTCGGTGCTGGCCGAAGATGCGATCAAGGCCGCGATCGCGGACTATAAGAAGAAGCAGGAAGCCGGCGCCTAGTCTGGCGCCCGGCCACCGGCAGACCCACAGCATTCACGACGAAGCCGCCATGATCGAAATCACAGAAACCGCTGCGACCAAGATTCACTCGCTGATGGCCAAACAGGGCATCACCGAGGGGGGGCTGCGCGTGGGCGTGAAGGGCGGCGGCTGCTCGGGCCTCAGCTACACCTTTTCCTGGGAAAAGGTGGCGCGCCTCGGCGACGAGGTGTTCGAGGGGCCCGGGGGCGCGAAGATCTTCGTCGACAGGAAGAGCTATCTCTTCCTGAAGGGAACCGTGCTTGATTACGACACGGCGCTGCTGGGCAAGGGGTTTGTCTTCAACAACCCCAACGCCAAGGCCACCTGCGGCTGCGGCAGTTCGTTCGGCGCCTGAGGTCGGGTCATGTCCACACAGCCTTCGTCGTTTCCCTCGCTGGTCGAGTGCCGCAACTGTGGCGCGGGCGCGCCCCTGCGCGAGCACTTCTGCCCGCAGTGCGAGCGCATCCTCACCATTTCGCGCCACGGCGACTACTTCATCTTCTTCGGACTGCCGCGCCAGCTCGTCATCGAGCCGGCACTGCTTGAAAGCCGCTTCCGCGAGCTCAGCCGGAAGTTTCATCCGGACTTCTACTACAACGCGGCTCCCTCTGAGCGGCTGGCCAGTCTGGAGCGATCTTCCTATCTGAACGACGCCTATCGGGTGCTCAAGTCGAAGGTGTCACGGGTGGAGTATGTGCTCGGACTGGAGGGGCTGGCCCTCGGCAAGACCTCAGGCCCCGAGGGTGGCGCCAAGGTGCCGCCGTCGCTGCTGGAAGAAGTCTTTGCCCTGAACGAGGAACTGGACGACATTCGCGAGCAGCGGGAGGCCGGTGGCGATCCGGCTGCGCTCAGAACAAGGCTGGCCGCGGCCCGGGTGCCGATTGAGGCAAAACAGCGCGACCACGAGCGCGACATGGACGACCTGTCCGTCGCCTGGGACGCCCGACACGACCGCGCGTCGCTCGAAGGACTGCGCACGCTCGTGCTCGAGCGTCACTACCTCCGGAACCTGCTCGACACCATCGACCGCGAAACGGCGCTGCTCGGCGCGTAGCCTTCCATCTTCCGTATGGCCAAAGTCGTAGGCATTGATCTCGGCACCACCAACAGCCTCGTCGCGCACGTGAGCGATGGCGTACCGGTCGTCATCCGGGATGCATCAGGGGATGGCCTGGTTCCGTCGGTGGTCTCGCTGGCCGAGGACGGCACGTTCTTCGTGGGCCGCGAGGCGCAGCGCCGGCTGTTGACCGCGCCGTCCCGCACCGTCTATTCGGTGAAGCGGTTCATGGGCCGTTCGCTGGACGATGTGCGAGACGAGGCCCGGATGTTGCCATTTGCCGTCCACCAGGCGGCCGCCCCGGAAGGGACGGATGGCGCGCACGGCGGCGGCGTGGTTCGCATTGCGCTGGGCGACCGCGAGTTCACCCCTCCGGAGATTTCGGCCTTCGTGCTGCGCGAGTTGAAGCATCGGGCCGAAGAGTACTTCCGCGAGCAGGGCGAGTTCGACTTCGAGGTTGACCGGGCGGTGATCACCGTGCCCGCCTACTTCAACGACGCGCAGCGCACCGCCACCAGAGATGCCGGGCGGCTCGCGGGCCTGGAAGTCCTGCGCATCATCAACGAACCCACGGCGGCTTCGCTGGCTTACGGGCTGGACGCGAAGAACCGCGGCACCATCGCGGTCTACGACCTCGGCGGCGGCACCTTCGATATTTCGATCCTGAAGGTGGAAGACGGCGTCTTCCAGGTGCTGGCCACCAATGGCGACACCCATCTCGGCGGTGACGACGTCGACCTGCTGCTGATGGAGCAGATCATCGATGCCATCGGCTCGCCGGGCCTGCCGGGCGAAGCCGTGCAGACCATCCGCAAGGCGGTCATCCAGGCCAAGATCGAACTGTCGGAGCAGGACACCACGGACATCGTGGTGCCGCCGGTGCTGGGTCTGCCGAACGGGTTCCGCAAGGTCCTCACGCGCGCCGCGTTCGAGGCCCTCATCCAGCCACTGGTCGACCGGACGCTGGCGCCCTGCCGCGCGGCGCTGGCAGACGCCGGCCTGACGCCGGTGGACATTGACGAGGTGGTCATGGTGGGCGGCTCCACCCGCATCCCGCTGGTGCGGCGTGCGGTGGAGGAGCTGTTCGGACGGACGCCACACACCGGCCTGAACCCCGATGAAGTCGTCGCCCTCGGTGCCGCCGTGCAGGCGGACATCCTGGTGAGCGGCCGGCGCGAGATGCTGCTGCTGGATGTCACGCCGCTATCGCTCGGGCTCGAGACGATGGGCGGCGTGGTCTCGAAGATCATCCTGCGCAACTCGACCATCCCGGCCAGTGGACGTGAGATGTTCACCACGGCCGTGGATAACCAGACGGCGGTGGATGTACACGTCCTGCAGGGCGAGCGCGAGCTGGCGTCAGACTGCCGCTCGCTGGCGCGGTTCCGTCTGCGGGGCATCCCTCCCATGCCGGCCGGCCTGGCACGCATCGAAGTCCATTTCCAGATTGATGCCAACGGCATCCTCAGCGTCGCCGCGCGGGAGCTGCGCACGAGCATCGAGCAGACCATCGAGGTGAAGCCGTCCTACGGGCTGTCCGAAGGCGAGGTCGAGCAGATGCTGATCGAGTCCTTCGAGCATGCCGAGGCCGACTTCGAGGCGCGCCTGCTCATCGAGGCGCGGAATGAGGCCGAGTCGGTCATCACGGCCACCGAGAAGTCGCTCCGCCGTCCCGACCTGGCGGAGATTGCCGCCACCGAGCTGCCCGAGGGCGAACTGGCACGCATCGATACCGCCCTGCACGCCCTGCAGGCCGTGATGCCGCTTGGCGACCGGGAGGCCATCCAGGCCAGCACGCAGGCCCTCAACGACGCCACCCAGCGTCTGGCCGAGGTGGCCATGAACCGGGCGGTGCGTGGCGCACTGGCCGGCAAGAACGTCGACGCGGTCTGAGACAGTCGCACATATGCCCAAGGTCACCTTCATCATTGACGGCAAGGAACAGACGGTCAGCTTCGAGTCTGGCCAGTTGCCCTACAGCCACCACGGCCTTCCCGAATCGATTCTGGACGTGGCCAAGAACCTCGGCGTGCCGGTAGAGCATGCATGCGGCGGGAGCTGCGCCTGCACCACGTGTCACGTGGTGATTCGCCAGGGGATGCAGAACCTGAGCGACATGGAAGAGAACGAGGCCGATCGACTGGATACCGCCTGGGACCTCACGACCGAATCGCGCCTGGGGTGTCAGGCCGTCGTGAAGGGCGACATCGTCGCCGAACTGCCGATGTACACGCGGAACTACGTCCAGGAAGGCGGCGCCATTCAGTTGGGCAAGTCCGATCGCGCGGCGCAGGCGGCCGGGGAGACGAAGTGATGAAGTGGACCAGTTCGGAAGACATCGGCATCGCGCTCCAGGAGAAGTTCCCGGACACGGACCCGCTGACCGTGCGCTT
>JAKFYA010000432.1 GCA_021731095.1 Acidobacteriota bacterium
ACCACAGGCGATCCTCGTGATCGATGGCGCCGCGACGGCCGGCGGCCGGCGGGTTGTCGATGGGCCACCAGACGGCCTTCATCGCCGCCACGTCATAACCCATCAGACCGCCGGGGCCAATCTGGGTGAGCATCCAGGGGTTGCCCTTGGAGTCGATCTCCGCGTTGCCGGCATACGGCGCCGCGCCCTTCGGCACGATGCCTGAGGACATCGGGCTGAAGGTGCCATCCGCCTTGCGGGTGGCCGGATCCACGCGCGTCCAGCCAGCCCAGATCTTCCCGTCCGGCCCTTCGGCGATGAACTGCGACTGGATGCCTTCGGCCCACTCGAGCTTCTCGGTCTTCGGGTCGAACACGGCCAGCACGGAATCGCCCTTGCCCTTGCGGATCGGCACCCAGATGCGACCGTCCTTGCCCACGATCACGTCGCGCGTGCCGGGCACGGAGCCCGGATCCACAGGCGGCATCTGGTATTCCTTGAACGTCTGCGACTTGGTGTCGAACATGCCGAGGAGCTGGGCGCTTTCGTCGGTGTACCAGAGCTTGCCGTCCGGGCCCAGCGCGCTGTCGTGCGAGGCGGTGCCGGCGGTCGGCATGTCCCACTCGGTCACGATGACCTTGGTGGCGGCGCCCTTCGGGCGGGGCTGGAACTTGGTGAGCGCGTAGGCCAGCTTGCCCGTGCTGTTGTTGTTCTTCGCCCAGAAGGCCGCCACTTCCGTGCGCGGATACCCCGGGGAGGCGCCCCAGTTTGGCGACTTCTCGAGGAACTGCACGCGGAACGGTTCCTGGATGCGGGCCGCGCGGCCGCGCCTGTTGTCGTTGCTGATGGCCGTGCCGTCCGCGTAGTACTTCACCATGCGGTCGATGACGGCCATCCACTGCTGCTCGGTGTACTTGGTCTTGGTGATGCGCTGGTAGGTGTGGCAGTAGTTGCAGCTGAGGAGCTGGTGGACCATCTTGTCCTTCTCCTCGGGCGTGCCGGTCATGTTCTCGATCCACTCGAGCGAGCTGAGCTGCGAGGCCAGATCCTTGGCCTTGGCCAGCTTCAGATCGGCGTTGGCCGCCTTGCCGGCGGTCACGGTGACGGGGGCGCCGTTGGTCAGGTCGAACCCGACCGCGCGAATCTTCAGCGAGTAGGTGCCCGGCGCCAGGTGCGAGCTCGGGAAGCTGTACTTGCCGTCCTTGTCACTGACCACGGACACCGCTGAAATCGCGCCATCCTTGCGGGCCGTGATGACCACGCCCTCCATCTTGCCTTCTTCAGCCGAGGTCACAACCCCGGACAGCGCCGCACCACCCTGCGCAGACACCTGCGCCGGCGCCACACCGAACATCGCCAGCGCCACAGCGGCCATCGCAATGGCCAGCAGTCCCTTCACTCTCATCAGTACAACCTCCGAAATGACGAAGTCTCCGTCCGCCCCTCTACGTCAGGCGCGCATCGTCAGCGCGCACGCTCACGCCGGGCCACAGGCGCACCCATTGTCCAGAGTGATACGACCGGAAATCATGCCCGTTCCACGTACAGACGGGACAGTACTCCAGAACAGGGAGACAGGGAGGATGACGGCAGGAAATCGGGCCAGATTGCGACAGTTCGGCCCTGGGAGCGCCCGAAACGGGCGGAGCGGATGCCCGTGGCCCGGCCTAGTCGCCCGGCGCCAGGACCACGGCACCAACCGGCGGTGCGTCTTCGAGGACAATCTTCCGGGCCATGGCGGCAATGTGCCCGGCCGCCACTTCCATCTGCGCCACCACAATGGCCTTGTGAGCCGGAGCGTCGATGCGGGGAATGCAGCCATGCATCAGCTGGGCGGCCCGAAGGCTCGAGAGAACCGCAAACTGATACTTGCCCATCTGAAGAGGTGGCCGAACCATGGTGGGGAGCCCTCGCAACGAGCTTTGGTGAGGGCTGGGGGCCCGAACGGCCTCAGAGCTCAGGAAAGCGATTGGCTTGAGTATATACCCTCGCCTGAACCCGAACGGGTGCCCCGCCTACTTCTTCGCCGGCTCGGCGGCAGCCGGTGGCGCCGGCTGCCTGGCCAACTCCATCTGCTTCGAGTCGAGGACCGAGGTCACGACCAGCATCGGCTGACCTGCATACGTGGCCGCCACCTCGGCCGGGATGTCGAGGTGATAGCCCGGCACCGTCGTCCCCAGGCTTGACGGATTGAACAGCTGCACCTGACCGGTCAGCATCATGTAGCCGCCTTTGGCGGTCAGCGGCTCCATCAGTGTCGGCGCGACGATCAGGAGCGGGGCGCAAACGGCCGCTACCGCCTTCGGGCCGGTCGCCTTGCGCTGGTCCACGACGAAGGCGGTGGGTGACAGCACCTGCTCGACGGCGGCCGCCACAGTGACGGCCTTGCCCTCATACAGCTTCGGATGCAGACGAATGGTGTTGGTGGCCACCGGCAGGCCGGCGTTCCGGTTGCCGCCACCACGCCGCTGGGCGGCGGGGCTGACCACCGCGCCCACAACCAGAATCAGCGCCAGAACGACGGGGAGCGGGCGGACAGCCATGGCCTATTTCCCTTCCTGTTCGAGCTTCTTCATCACTTCGAGCGCCTTGTCCTGCTGACGCTTCTGCTGCTCCAGGAGGTTGCGCTGCACGTCGGACGGGTTGGCCGCATCGAGGTGGTCCTCGAAAAGCACGGATTCCCGGATGGCACCGTTGACGTTGATGTCCTTCTCGTCGGTGTTCAGCCCGCGGGCCGTCATGAGCTGGCGCAGCAGCTTGGCCGTGTGCGGGTTGGACATCACGCGAGCGTTGACGTAGACGCCGTCGGCAATGGTCAGCGGCGTCCAGCCGCGGCGGTTCTTGGCGTCCAGTCGGGCGCCGGCGTCCACCAGCATCGAGGCGGCCGCGTTGGAGCCGCGCCACGACGGTCCATGCAACGCCGTCTCGCCGTTCTTGTCGACGTCGTGAACGCTGGCACCCAGCGCCAGCAGCAACCGGACGGCCTCGGCCGACTCCTCGGGCTCGCCCGGGCTTTCGCCCTGCGAGAAGATGCCGACGCCAGCCGCCGCCATCAGCGGGGTCGTCCCTTCGATGGTCGGAATGAACGGATCCGCACCCAGGCTCACCAGCGTCTCGAGCATCGGCACGTCACAGGACTTCGCGGCCAGCAGGAGCGGCGTGGCACCTGTGCGGTTCATGCTGTTGCGCCCTTCCATGTCCGAGTGCGGCTCCTTGGTCTGCCGGGCATTCGGGTCCGCGCCCTTCTCGATCAGCTTCTTCGCCAGCTCGAGGCTGCTGACGTTGCCCCGCGGCTTCTGTCCGGGGTTGTTCTGTCCGCGCTGCGGGCGACGCGACCAGACCACCTGATGCAGCGCCGTCCAGCCCTGCCCAGACACATTCGGGTCGACACCGTGGTCCAGGAGGAACGCGGCCGCCTCGTAGTTCAGGCCCTGGATGGCGGTCACCAGTGCGCTGGTGCCGTCCGGCAAGGTGTCGTTCACGTTCGCGCCGGCGTCCAGGAGCACCTTCAGCGAGTCGATCTGTCCCTGCCTGGCAGCAAACAGCAGCGGCGACCACCCGAAGATGGACCGGTCCTGGATGGCCGCGCCCGCCTCCAGCAGCAGCTTGGCCGCAGACGCGTTGCCTTCGTGGACGGCCCACATCAGCGCGGTCTGCTGCTTCCAGTGCTCCTTGGCATTCACGGTGGCGCCGCGCGCCAGGAGCAGCTTGAGGGCCTCCGGCTCGCCTGTGCGGGCGGCCGTCATCAGCAGGGTCTCGCCTTCGGGCAGCGCCGTGTTCACGTTCGCACCGGCATCCAGCAAGAGCGTGAGCATGGCGGCATTGCCGTGCACGGCGGCGGCGTGGATGGGCGGCACGCCGTACCGGTTCACCACATTCACCGGCGCGCCGCTCGTCACGAGCAGTCTGGCGATGTCGAGCGCGTTGCGATCGGTCGCCCAGTGAAGGGCCGTGGTGCCGTCGGCTTCCGCGGCCGAGGCCGGCAGCCGCTGCTTCAGCAGCGTCCGAACGGCCACGACGTCGCCGGCCTTGACGGCCTCCACGAGAGGCGAACCGCCCCTGGCGCCGGCCTGGGCCGATGAGACGGAGACAAGAAGAGCGGCCAGCGCGACGCTGGCGAGTGAGGTTGTTCGCATGACGGGCTCCCTGTCGACGCTAGCTGTTGATATCGAGCGGGCCGCTGCTGTCGCCGAAGGCCTCTATGGGCACGCCGGCCGCGTTCACCACGCTGAGGAGCAGATTCGACAACGGGGTGCCCATGCGTGTCGCCACATGACGGTTCCCCTTGAACGCCCACGAGCCGCCGATGATGGCCGTCGGCAGGTCCATGTGCGAGTGGATGTTGGCGTCGCTCATGCCAGCGCCGAACATCAGGAGCGAATGGTCCAGCAGGCTCCCGTCGCCGTCTGGCGTGGCCTTCATCTTCTCCACCAGGTAGCCGAAGAGCTGGGCCTCCCAGGTGCAGAGCTTCGCGTAGCGCTCCATGTTCTCCGGGTTGTTCCCGTGGTGCGACATCGAGTGATGGTTCTCGCTGAAGCCCAGCTCCGGATACATGCGCGCGCGCTGCTCGCCGCCATACATGAAGGTGCCGACACGCGTGATGTCCCCCTGATAGGCCAGACACTGCAGGTCGAACATCAGCTTCACGTGGTCGTCGAAGCGGTCGGGCATGCCCATCCCAGGTCGCTGATACTCGGGCAGGGGTGACTCGGCGCTGGTCTCCTCGGCGCGCTGGATGCGGCGCTCCACTTCCCGGAGCACATCCAGATAGTCAGACAGCGTGGACTTGTCGCTGGGCCCGAGCTTGGCCTGCAGTTGCGCCATTTCCTCGGTGGCCGAATCGAGAATGCTGCCCTTCACCTTGAGGGCGGCGCGCTGCTGCGAGGCCGGGCCGCCGTCTCCAAACAACTGCTCGAATACCAGTCGCGGGCTGCTCTGCGTTGGCAGTGGCGTCGTGGGGCTGGACCAGGCCAGCGTCGTGCCATAGGCACAGCTGTAGCCGGTGTCGCACCCACCATTCAGGAGCGAGTCCGGGAGAATCGCCAGCTCCAGCGAGGGCAGGGCCGTCTCCCGCTTGAACTTCGAGGCAATCAACTGGTCCACCGACACGCCGGCCCTGAGGTCCGACCCTTCGGTCCGCTTGATGTGGACACCGGTGAGCCAGGTGCCCGTGCTGCGCGTGTGATCGCCGTTGCCGTCGCCCAGACTCTCGGCCGAGCGGTGGTGCATCCCGCTGACAATCGTCAGCCGGTCGCGGAACGGTTCGAGCGGCTTGAGGATGGGGGTGAAGTCGAAGTTCGGCCCGGTGGTCGTGGGCTTCCAGTAGTCGACACCCGTGTGGTTCATCGACACGCCGTTCGGCATGTAGAAGAACCCGAAGCGCTTCGCGGGATTCGCGGCCGTCTTCTGGGTGGCGGTCAGCGCCGGCACCATCGCATCCAGCAGCGGAAGGGCCAGGGTGGTACCAATGCCACGAAGAACGGTGCGACGGGGAAGGGCCTGCTTGGTGACGATCATGACTCGAATCTCCTCATCTGGAAGGGCGCGCTCTTGACGATGCCGAGAATGAGCGACGAGAACCGGTAGTTGGTGGGCGCCGCAGCGCGCAGCACGCCACGCACGGCCGACGCATCAAAGTGCTCCACGCCGCGCCCGAGGGCGTAGGTGAGCAGCTTGTTGGTGAGGTTGGTGGCGAACTGCTCCGGATGACTGGACAGCACCTTCCGCAGGCCTGCCGGACCGTCAATGCGCGAACCATCCGGGTAGACACCGGTACTGTCGATGGGGGCGAAGTTCTCGTCGTAGGTCCGGAACTTGCCCACGGCATCGAACTGTTCCAGCGCGAAACCGATCGGATCCATCAGCTTGTGACACGACGCGCAGACGGGGTTGGCGCGATGACTCTCCACGCGCTGCCGCAGGGTCAGCACCTTGGTGACGCGCTCGCCGTTCTCGGGCAATCCCGGGACGTTCGGGGGCGGCTCTGGCGGCGGCGCGCCCAGCAGGCGCTCCAGCACCCACTTGCCGCGCACGACCGGCGAGGTCCGGTTCGGGAACGCCGTCACGCTGAGCACGGCCCCCTTGCCCAGCAGCCCGCGGCGCGGACTGTCGTCCGCTAGCGTGATGCGGCGGAAGGTGGCGCCCTTCACATTGGGAATCTCGTAGTGCTGGGCCAGCCGCTCGTTGACGAAGGTGTAGTTCGCCGTCAGCAGCTCGACCACGGGCCTGTCCTCGCGGACGATGCTCGAGAAGAAGAGCTCCGCTTCCTGCTCGAATGCCTGCGCCAGCGTGTCGCTGTGGTCCGGGAACAGGAACGGATCGGGCTTGATGTCGGCCAGCTTTCGCAGGTTCAGCCACTGGCCGGCGAAGTTGTCGATGAAGGCCTGCGAGCGTGGGTCCGCCAGCATGCGCCGGGCCTGTCGTTCCAGCACGAGCGGCTCATGAAGCCGGCCCTGCACGGCCAGATCGAGCAACGTGTCGTCCGGAATGCTGCTCCAGAGGAAGAACGAGAGACGGGAGGCCAGCTCGAGGTCGCTGATGCGGTACACCCCATGCGGGGCCTGCTGCGCGCTGGCTGGTGCGATCTCGGTGCGGAACAGGAATGACGGGCTGACCAGCAAGCGCTGGAGCGCCAGCTCGATGCCGGACTCGAACCCGCCAGTGGCCTTGCCCTGCTCGTAGAACGACAGCAGCACCTTCAGGTCGCTCTCGGACGCGGGCCGACGGTAGGCGCGACGGGCAAGCGTCGACAGGATGGTTCTGGCACACGCCTTCTCGTCGAGCGTCCTGGACGGATGGCAGGAGAAGACCCGTTTGTAACTGGGCGAGGAATCGGACCCGCCGGGTGAAAGCGGTCCCATCACCTCAAGCGTCTGCAGCGCGGCGCCTTCGCGCGTCTCGCGGTTGTCGTCGAAGCCGCGACCGAAGTACGGCCGCAGGAAGGGCCGGCGATAGCCCTCCGGGACAGCCGCCGTCTTGGCCAGGAAGGTGGCGCGGAGCTCGTGGACGCCGGCACGCAGGGGCACATGCACAACCCAGTTGTCGTCGAGGGACCGTCTGGCCAGCACGGGATCGACAGCATTGGGATCGGCGGGCTGGTCACCCTTCGCAGCGGCAGGTCCCTTGGCGTCAGGCGCCTTGTACACCTGGCGCTCGATGTTCAGGTCCTCGCCCGGCGTGGCCACCAGGGTGAACACCTTGAGACGCTCGCCGTCGACGCTGATCTCGAGGTGCTGATCGCCGAGAAAGTGCGGAATGTCGTAGTCGACGCCACGACCCAGACGGGCCTTGAGCACGTACTCGCCGTCCCGCGGCGCCAGATACTCGATCCGGATTCCGCCTCGCGTACCGGGAGGCATCCCCTCCAGCCGCACATCCTGGTCGAGCTGTTCGGACACGCGATACAGTTCTCCGCTCGGCGGGGCCGGGGTGCCGAGGGCCAGGCGGGCGACCTTCTGGGCCGCACCGAGATACCGCTCGGCCAGCAGCGGCGACAGCTTCAGGACGCCGGCAATGTTGTCGAAGCCGTAGCTCACCTCGTCGTGCGGCAGCAAGGTGGCTGCGTCGATGTCGAGCGCGAGCAGATCGCGAATGGCGTTCTTGTACTCCGCGCGGTTCAGACGGTGGAACGCCTCGGTGCGCCCGGGATTGGGCCGGTCAGTGGCCACACGGTCCAGCGCCCCTTCAAGAGCGTGGGTAAAGGTGTCCAACGCGGCGGCTGGGGGCCTCACGGCGCCTGCAGGGGGCATCAGCCCGGCCCGCAGCTTGACGACCACCTTCTCCCACACCGGCGCATGTGCCGCCACGTCCGACACGTCCATGCCGGCCAGCACGAGGCCAGCCGCCTTCATCCGCGCGTTGTGGCAGGTCACGCAGTAGGTGTCCACGAATGCCTGGGACGGACCTGCAGCCGGCGTCGCCGGCGCCTGCCTGCCGCCCGCTCCACCAACCACTGTGGCGCCGACCAGCATCAGTGATACGAGCGCGATGCAACTCCAACGGATACCCATGTCACCTCCGCCCCCGACACAGAAGCCCTGTGGGGGCACTTCCCAAAGAGCAAGGACGGTTCCAGCGACAGCGGCGAGCACCCGTCACAGGCGACGGACTGGCTAATGCGTTGCGTCGTGGGCAGTTGCGATCACTCGGCACGTGGACACCCGCCATCCACAACACCCACAGCCTTGTCGGTAGTACACAAACCCTTCAACAATGTTGGCGCCTGCGCACGGGTGGGCCTCTCCACCTGTCACCGCCAGCGTGGTGCCCGGTGCCTTCCCGGCACCCGGCACAGGCGACACCGACATTTCAGTTCGTGTCAGGCATGGCAACACACGACACCGTCGTGTCTGGTGGTCGGCGCTGCGCTCGCCTCACATCACCGCTGTCGGGTTCCTCGCGATTTGCCTGTATTCACGATGAATCTGCATGCGGACACGAGGCTGGCCTCTCGCTTGCTATTTGACGGGCATGCGATGTGATGCCCCTACCCACACTCGCGACGGGCGATCACTCCGCGCCGTCGTTTCCGTACCTGCCCACTTGCTCTTCGAAGGAGGACTACCGATGCCCCGCTTGATACGTTGGCTCTTTGCGTTGGCGCTTGTGCTCTCGCCAGGGCTTGCTCTCGCCCAGAAGGCGACCGTGCAGGGCACCGTCGTCGACGACTCCCAGGCCGTGTTGCCTGGTGCAACCGTCACAGTCACCGAATCAGCGACCGGGGTGCAGCAGAGCACCGTCACCGGTGTTGACGGCAAGTACCGCTTCGACCAGTTGCTGCCCGGCAAGTACATGCTGCGCTTCGAACTGTCCGGCTTCGCCACGATGGAGCTGCCCGGCGTGGAGTTGCTGGTCGGCTCGAATATGAGCGCCCCGAAAGTGGCCATGAAGGTGGCCTCGCTGGAAGAGACCGTCGTGGTCAACCAGCAGGTGCCGTTCGTGGACATCTCGTCTTCGCAGGTCTCTGGCAACATCGACCGACGACAGATGGCGGAACTGCCGCTGCAGGGCCGCAACTGGCAGGAGCTGTCCCTGATGGTGAAGGGCGTCGTGGCCAACGACGTCAGCGTGCGTCCGGGCGTCGAGAAGGACGATCAGTTCCAGCTCAACCTCGACGGGCAGCAGATTACCCAGCGCGTTGCCGGTTCCGGCTTCGGCCAGCCGAAGGTCAGCCGAGAGGCAATTGCCGAGTTCCAGATCGTCACCAACATGTTCGACATCACGCAGGGCCGCTCGACGGGCATGCAGGTGCAGGCGGTGTCGCGCGCTGGCACGAACGACGTCAGGGCGGTGGCCTACGGCTACTTCCGCGATTCGAAGCTCAACGCCGCGGACCCGGTGGTCGGCCGTGTGCTGCCCTTCCAGAACCAGCAGCTCGGCGGCACGATTGGCGGGCCGATCGTGAAGGGCAAGGCGCACTTCTTCGGCTCGTATGAGTACGAGCGGCAGCCCGACACGGCGTATCTGGCTCCGGTTCGCCTGCCGAACCAGAAGTTCCAGTTCGAGACCAAGTCCATCAACGAGAACTATCTGGGTCGCGTGGACTACCAGATGGGCACGCACAACAGCCTCTCAGTGCGCGGACAGCACTGGGCGTTCGACAACCCGTTCGTGATCTCCAGCGGCACGGCGCATCCGTCGACGGCGGAACAGCTCCGTCAGCGGTCGACCAATGTCGTCGCCACCTGGACGCACACCGTTTCGTCGTCCCTGATGTTCCAGGTGCACGGCGGCTACAACGGCTTCTCCTGGTTCAACGATGCCATCCCGTCCAACGACGTGAAGTTCTACCAGACACCCTTCATGGTTCCGCAGATCCAGCTTCCGGGCCTGACACTCGGTGGACAGCGCAATTACCCGAACTACACCTGGCAGGACACGTACAGCGGCCGCTTCGAAGGCAACTGGCGCGCCAGCAAGCACCAGGTGAAGTTCGGCGGCGAGTATCTGCGCGTGAAGGACACCAAGAACTGGTCGCTCAACCGTCGCGGCACCTACGTGTTCAGCACGCGTCCCTCGGATGCCGAACTCGAGCGCCGCTTCCCGGCCAGCGCCTGGAACGATCCCACCAAGTGGGACATCTCCGGGCTTGAACCGTTCCTGCAGCGGTTCGACATCAACTTCCACCCGGACTACATTGTCGACACGCCGCGTCCGACGATGGCCATGTGGTTTGGTGACAACTGGCAGACGACCAGCACGCTCTCGATCAACCTCGGCGTGCGCATGGATGCCGACTGGGGCGCCACCAATCCGCCGTTTGTGTCGGATACCACCATCATGATCAACAACGGACGTGAATCCGGTGATTTCGGCTACAAGTCGGGCATTCGCGACCTCAACAACATCGCGCCTCGCGTGGGCTTTGCCTACAACGTGGGCGGCAGCAACGACCTGGTGATTCGCGGCGGCAGCGGCCTCTACTTCAATACGCCGGTGTCCAACGTGACCTACAGTCACCAGTTCTACAACCGCGCCGTGGCGGCCGTGTTCACGCCGAATGGTCCAGGCTTCATGGAGAACCCGACGCGTGGCGTGACGGCCGAGGACTACCTCACCGGCAAGGTCTCGCTGCCGGTGCAGACGGCGCGCATCATCGCGCCTGGCTACGACATGCCCTACAGCTGGCAGAGCTCCATCGGCTTCCAGAAGCAGCTCGGCGCCGTGATGGGCATGGACATGGACCTGACCTACCTGGGCGAGCGGAATCAGGTGCGTGGCCGCGACCCGAACCTGTTCTACGACCCGGTCACCGGCTACAACCTCGACCCGGCCCGCGGTCGTCCGAACCCGGCCTTCAGCGAAATCCAGTGGATGGAGAGCACTGGCAAGACGGAGACGATGATGCTGTCGAGCTCCTTCACGCGCCGGTTCAAGAACAACTTCCAGGCCGGCGTCACCTACACGCGCAACCTGAAGCGCAACGACAACACGACGGGCTTCGGCATTCAGGCGAACAACCAGTTCGACCTTGATTCGGACTGGTCGCGGTCGACTGACTTCCAGCGCGACACGTTCCGGGCGAATACCATCGTGAACCTGCCCTTCAAGACCACGGTGGGCGCGTCCTACTTCTTCGGGTCCGGCACCTATTACAACGCCACGATCAACGGGCGTCCGTATGGCAAGCCGGGCACGAACCGCCTGAACCTCGGGGCGCCGATCACCGTGCCGGCCGCCGTGGCCGACCGCTGGGAAGGTGATGCCGTCATCAAGACGGGCGATGTCTTCCCGCGAAACGCGCTCCGTGGCCTGCCGCTGCACAAGGTGGACATGCGACTCTCGACCAAGCTGAAGGCCACCAGTCTGGTGGAAGTCACGCTGCTCGCCGAGCTGTTCAACGTGCTCAACCGGAAGAACTACGGCGCCTACAACACGCAGCTCGACTCCGCCTCGTTCGGTCAGCCTGTGGCAGCGACGGGTAACGCCTACGGGCCGCGCTCCGCGCAGCTCGGCCTCCGGATGGAGTTCTAGGCCACAGTTCCCCGCTCCATCGGCGTTCACGCACCAACGGCCCCGGAGGCACAGCCTCCGGGGCCGTCGTCTTTCTTCCGCACCGGAGTACCGCCCATGCTGCGATGTCGATTCCTCTGCCTGATGCTGGCCCTTTTGCCGGCCTACGCCTCGGCCGGTCAGGCCAGGGTCCCTGCCCCTTCGCCCAAACAAGCCGCAGCCACCCAGGTCCCCGACGGCGCCGTCCACGTTGATGGGCGCCTGGATGAGGCCATCTGGCGCCAGACCCGTCCGATTGAAGACTTCATCCAGAAGGAACCGACCGAAGGAGCCGCACCGGCCGAGCGCATGGAGGTGCGGTTCGTCTATGACTCGACGGCCCTCTATGTGGGCGCCCGCATGCACAAGCTGCCGGGCTCGACCATCCAGGCCCCGATGGGGCGACGGGATCGTTTCGAGCAGACCGAGCATCTCCGGATCGCCTTCGACACCTTTCACGACCGCCGCACTGCCTACGTGTTTGGCGTGACGGCCTCAGGCGTGCGGCTGGACCGCTTTCACCCCGAAGACAACGAGGCCACTTTCGACGAGGGCTACAACCCGGTCTGGCAGGCACGCACGACCGTGGATGAGGAGGGATGGACGGCCGAGCTCTGGATCCCCTTCTCCCAGCTCCGCTTCAGCGACGCCAGCGAGCAGACCTGGGGTCTGAACGTGCATCGATACGTCCCGACGCGCAACGAAGATGACTACTGGGTGCCAGTGCCACGCACGGCGACGGCCTGGGCGTCGCGGTTCGGAGAGCTGACGGGCATCCGCAACGTGCTGTCGACGCGCAGGCTGGAGATTCTGCCCTACGTGGCTGAAGCCTCGACCATTACGGCCAGCGGCGACCCGGCCAACCCCTTCGACAAGGGTGGCAACCTGGCCACGCGACTCGGTGCGGACGTGAAAGTTGGACTGGGTCCGAACCTGACGCTCGACGCCACCATCAACCCGGACTTCGGTCAGGTTGAAGCCGACCCGGCCGAGGTGAACCTGACTGGCTTCGAAACCTTCTTTGACGAGCGGCGCCCGTTCTTCACCGAAGGCTCAGGCCTGCTGAACCTGATGGCCGTCGGCAACTTCTTCTACTCGCGCCGCATCGGTGCGCCGCCGGCGGGCTCGGCCACGGGCGACTTCGTGGATGCCCCCTCCACCAGCACCATCCTCGGTGCGGCAAAGCTGACGGGTCGGCTTGCCCGCGGTCTCTCCATCGGCGCCCTGGCTGCGCTGACCAGTCCCGAGGAGGCACGTTCGTTCAACCGCACCTCTGCCGCCACGACCACGACCCAGGTCGCGCCGCGTGCCAGCTATGCGGTAGCGCGCGTGCAGCAGGAGTTCGGCAGGAACAAGTCGACCTTCAGCGGCATGACCACGATGGTTCATCGCGACGTGGCCAGCGGCAGCGCCCTGTCACTGCTCCTGCCACGTAACGCGTTCACGGCCGCCGGAGACACGATCATGCGCTTCAAGGGAGGCGAGTATGTCGTGACCGGCTACGGCGGCCTCTCGCACCTGACCGGCACGGCCGATGCCATCGCCCGCGTCCAGCGCGCCGCAGCCCACTTCACCCAGCGCCCGGACCGGACCTATGCCGTGTATGACCCGACACGCACAACCCTCACCGGCTTCAAGGCTGGTGGCAGTCTCCAGCGGCAGGGCGGCAAGCACTGGATCTGGACCCTGCAGCATGACAACGAGTCGCCGAGCCTCGATCTGAATGATGCTGGTCGCCTGGGCGCCGGCGACGGGCTGCAGTTCATCGGCGACCTCCGCTATCGCGAGACCAAGCCGGGCAAACGGATTCGCAACTACTGGTTCGGCATCCGGGCCAACAACGAGTGGACCTATGGCGGCAACCATGTGACCCGGTCCACGCAGTTCTACAGCAATCAGGTCTGGCGGAACTTCTGGACCACCGTGGCCAGCTACACCAGGCTGGAGCGGCGTGAAGACATCCGCCTGACGCGCGGCGGACCGGTCATGCAGGTGCCGCAGGGATGGACCAGCAACTTCCAGCTCAAGAACCGCGCGGCGTCGCAGACAAGCTGGAGCGCGCAGGTCACCCTGGCCGGCAACGAGGACGAAGGCCTGACCCGGCAGGTCGACGCCACCATCGCCTTCCGCCCGGGCCCGCAGTGGCAGCTCTCCATCGCCCCGACCTACCTGAGCCAGGTCGACCCTCAGCAGTACATCACCTCGGTCGCGGGGGGCAGTGCCCGCACCTATGGCCGGCGCTATGTCTTCGGGGCCATCGACCGCACCACCATTTCCACGCAGGTCCGGATGACCTACACGCTCAAGCCCGATGTGACCCTGGACCTGTACGCGGAACCATTCGCGGCCACCGGCACCTACACCAACATCGGTGAGCTGGCCCAGGCTGGCACGCGACTGCGCCGCGCCTACGGCGACGATGGCACGACCATGACCACGCAGGCGGATGGGACACGCCTGGTCACGGACGGGGCGTCGACGTTCCGGCTGCCGACCACGAACTTCAACGTGCGGTCGTTCCGGAGCAACCTGGTCCTGCGATGGGAATATCGGCCAGGCAGCACGCTGTTACTGGTGTGGCAGCAGAACCGC
>JAKFYA010000344.1 GCA_021731095.1 Acidobacteriota bacterium
GTGAGGACGATCTGTGAGGTACGCATCTCGAGAAGCTCCTGTAGCGAAAGGACGGGTGAGTGGTCAGTGCGTCCGGTCGACAATCCAGCGACCGATGTCGAGCAGCCGAGTATCGCCGAATCCGGCCGCTCGGAGATCGGTGGCTGCGTCGTCGATGCAGGCGCGAGCCATCTGCTTCGACTCGGCCAGCCCGTAGAGCGCCGGATAGGTCGGCTTGCCGGCGGCGGCGTCCTTGCCGGCGGTCTTGCCCAGGTCGGCCGACGTGGCCTCCACATCCAGCACGTCATCCACAATCTGGAAGGCCAGCCCGAATCGTTCGCCGCATCGCCGGATGGCGGCCACCGCGGACGCGTCGCCGCCGGCAATCACGGCACCGGCCACCGCCGCAGCCGTGATGAGGGCGCCAGTCTTCCTGGCATGCATGGCGCGCAGCGCCGCAGCGTCGATGGACGCGCCAGGGCCGGAGCCTTGCGGGTCCATGGCGAGGTCAAGCGCCTGACCGCCCACCATGCCGGTGCCACCAGCGGCCGTGGCGATCACGCCGACCACCTGCAGTCTGCGCGAGATCACCGCGGGGTCTTCCGAGACCGGCTCGCGCGCCAGCAGCGCGAAGGCCTCGGTCAGCAGGCCGTCGCCGGCCAGAATGGCCATGCCCTCACCGGCAACGACGTGCAGCGTCGGCTTGCCGCGGCGCATGGTGTCGTTGTCCATGGCCGGCAGGTCGTCGTGCACGAGCGAGTAGGTGTGAATGAGCTCCAGCGCACACGCCGCCGGCAAGGCCAGCGCGTGCGCCTCGGCCGGGTCTGTGCCCCGCTGGCCGGCCACCGCGTCCGCGGCCGCCAGGCACAGGATGGGGCGGAGGCGCTTGCCGCCCGCGTCCAGGCTGTAGCGCATGGCCTCGCCCACGATGGCAGGGCAGTCCGGCGCAGGGGGCAACGCGTGCGCCAGTGCGGCCTCGACTTCGGCGCGCCGCGCGTCGAGGTAGGCCTCGAGGGTTACCGGTGGGGTCATCGGGTGCGGTCGTCTCCGGCGGCGTCGCCCAACCCGGCCGGCGCGGGCTTCAGCTCGCCACGCTCGTTCAGCACCTCGATGCGCCGCTCGGCTTCTTCGAGTCGGGCATGG
Organism: Acidobacteriota bacterium; assembly: GCA_021731095.1. Classification (GTDB taxonomy): domain Bacteria; phylum Acidobacteriota; class Vicinamibacteria; order Vicinamibacterales; family UBA2999; genus JAKFYA01. The sequence goes on from JAKFYA010000344.1 coordinate 1,123, forward strand.
CAGAAGCGTGACAGGTGGACGCCGCGCTCGTAGAGCTGGAGGGAGGCTTCCAGAGAGAGATCGCCCTCTTCGAGCTTGCGGACGATGGTGTCCAGTTCGGCGATGGCCGCTTCAAAGTCCTGAATCGTCTGATCCATATTCGCGCTCTCGCACTTCGCACGTCAGCGTGCCACGGTTGAGTCGTACCTGGACGGTGTCGCCGGTCCCGACGCGCGCCGCGTCCCGCACCACCGCCGTCTGGTCCGCATTCCAGCAGACGGCATAGCCACGCCCGAGCACCGCCAGCGGGCTGAGGCTTTCGAGCCGCGCCGCGTCACTGATCAGCTGACCGCGCGCGGCAAAGGTCCGATCCCGGATGGCCGCCGCCATCCGCGTGTCGGCGGCCACAAGGCCGGCCCGCACGGTGGCCATTCGGCGTCGCAGGTCGAACCGGTCCAGCTCGGTGCGCTGCTGCTGCAGCCGGCGCCGGCGCGCGTCCACGGCGAGCAGCCCGACGCGCCGCAGCGTGTGGGTGAGCTCGGCCGCGTGGCGGCCCCGCATGGCCAGACGGCCATGAAAGCCGGCAAAGCCGGGGCGGGCCTCGAGCGCGTGCAGGCGCGAGTCGAGCCGGCGCAGGCGCCCCGTCACGGCCGAGGTGAGCCGGCCGGACAGGCGGTCGATGTGCTGGCCAAAGGCGTCTTTCCGCTGCACGACCAGCTCGGCCGCGTTCGACGGCGTGGCGGCCCTGACGTCAGCCACGAAGTCGGCAATGGTCACGTCCACCTCGTGGCCGACCGCCGAAATCGTGGGCACCGGGCAGGCGGCAATGGCACGGGCCACTACCTCTTCATTGAAGGCCCAGAGATCTTCGATGGAGCCGCCGCCGCGACCGACAATCACGACATCGATGCCTTCGACCGCGCCAATGGCGGCGAGTGCCCGGGCAATCTCCTGGGCCGAGCCGTCACCCTGCACGCGCGTGGGCCGGATGACGAGATGCGCGTTGGGATAGCGGGCGCGCAGCACCGTGATGATGTCGCGCACGGCCGCGCCGTCGAGCGAGGTGACGATGCCGATCTTGCGGGGCAGCGCCGGCAGCGGCCGCTTGCGATCCTGGTCGAACAGGCCTTCCGCGGCCAGACGCGCCTTGAGCTGTTCGAAGGCCAGCTGGAGGGCCCCGACGCCGGCCGGTTCGAAGTGTTCGCAGACGAGCTGATATTCGCCCTTCGGTTCGTAGACGCTGATGCGCCCACGGGCGATGACACGCAGGCCGTTCTTCGGTTCGAAGCGGATGGTCCGCAGCGCAGAGCGGAACATCACGCCCTTGAGCTGCGCCGAGCCGTCCTTCAGCGTGAAGTAGAGGTGGCCGGTGTTCCAGACCCGGGCGTTGGACAGTTCGCCTTCGATCCAGACCTCGTCGAATGTCTCTTCCAGCAGACCCCGGATGCGGCCGTTGACCTCCGACACCGAGTACACGCGCCGCTGTGGCACCACCGGGGCGGGGGCGGGTGCCGGTGACGGCAACGCCACGGGAACCGGGACTGGCGCAGCGGGCCGCGCCGGCGCCGGCCGGGCTGTGTCGTCGTCGCCGAAGAGGTCGAGCAGCGTGCTCATGCCGAGAGTGACAACTCCTCAAGCTCGGTCATCGACAGGCTGACGCGCGTGATGCCCAGCGCGCGACCCGTGGCATCGTCCACCTGGATGACCGCACCGTTCAGGCGCGGGTTGGCCGTGGCGGGTTCGAACCGGGAGGGCATGGCGGTCAGGAAGCGCGCGAGCGAGCCGTCCTTGTCCATGCCGATGATGGAATCGTGCGGGCCGGTCATCCCCGCGTCGGTCAGATACGCCGTGCCATTCGGCAGGACACGTTCATCGGCGGTCTGCACGTGGGTGTGCGTGCCCACCACAGCGGTGACCTTGCCGTCCAGGTGCCAGCCCATGGCCGATTTCTCGCTGGTCGCCTCGGCGTGGAAGTCCACGAAGATGATGGGCGTCCAGGCGCGCACCGCCTCGATTTCCTGCAGCACCACGGCAAAGGGGTCGTCCATACCGTGCATGTAGACGCGTCCCATCACATTGATGACGCCCACGGCGCGGCCGTCCTTCGTGTGCGCCACATACGACCCGCGTCCCGGCGTGCCGGGCGGGTAGTTGGCCGGGCGCAGCAGGCGCGGCTCGGCGGTGATGTAGGGAATGACTTCCTTCTTGTCCCAGATGTGGTTGCCGGAGGTCATGACATCCACCCCCCACTTCAGGAGGTCTTCGCCGATGTCGCGCGTCACGCCGAAGCCGGCGGCGGAGTTCTCCGCGTTGGCCACGACCAGGTCAATGCCGTGGAGGGCGACGAGGCCCTTCAGGCCACGGCGCACCAGCTCGCGGCCCGGACGGCCGACGATGTCGCCGATGAAGAGGATGTTCATGATTCGGACGTGGAGTCGGGCTCGACAGGAATGCGGTAGAGGCGGCCGCGGCGTTCGGCGAGGCGCGGCAGGGTGATGGACAGTTCCCCGTGGCGCAGTGTGGCGCGGGCCGCCTGCAGATCGAAGGCGCCCGAGACGGTGATGGCGCGGGCAAAGCGGCCGAACTCGCGCTCGACCAGATGATAGGCGTGGGTCTCGGTCGTCTGGGACGGGGCCTTCTCGCCGACAATGAGCAGCACGCCCGCACGGAAGGCCACGCGCACGGCGGCCGGTGGCACGCCAGGCAGGTCCACAGTCACTTCAATGTGGTCGTCTGCTTCCACGATGTCGGCAGGCGGACGGCACTCGCCGGTGTAGGCGCGTGATCCGGTGCCGAGGTCGGCCGTGATCTCGTCAAGCATCTGGCGGACGTCGGCGCCGAGGTCCGCGAGGTCGGTCGTCGGAATCAGGGGAAACTGGGCCATGGGCGGCAGCGCGAACTGCTGCCGTCATGTTCTCACAGAGAATTGCCGGTACCTACGGGAGAGGACCTGCCATGGACGAGGCACTGCAGGCGAGGGTGGATGCGCTGGCGGCCGATCGGGAGTCTGGCGCATCGGTGCTGGTGCAGGCAGCCGTGACCGTGCTGCGCGAGGCGCTGGCGCTGGGGGCCACGCAGGTCGTGGCCCGGGCGGTCTGTGCGGTGCAACCCGGCATGGCGCCCATCTGGAACGCGGCGCTGGCGGCCTGCGCCGGGGACGAGCCGTTCGAACGGTTTGCGGCGCGTCTGGCCCGGGCGCCGCGCGCGTTGACGCGGTTCGGGCTGGAGGTGCTGGGCCCCCGTCCAGAGACCGGGGCTGCGCCGCTCCGTCTCGTGACCCTGTCCGGCAGCGCGCAGGTGGCGGCGCTGGTGACGGCGCTCGCCCAGGCCGGACCGGTGCAGGTGGCGTGCAGCGAGAGCCGTCCCGGCCTCGATGGGCGCGGACTGGCTCTGCGGCTGGCAGCCATCGGCATTCCCGTGACCTGCTTTGCCGACGCCGCGCTGGGCCACGCCCTGGCCGGCGCTGATGCGGTGCTCGTGGGGGCGGACGCCGTGGCGCCCCATTGGTTCCGCCACAGGTCGGGCACGCGGATGCTGGCCGCGCTGGCCATGCGGGAGGGCGTGCCCTTCTATGTGGTGGCGTCTCGGGACACGTTCCTCCCGCCGGGTCTGCTGGGCCATGTGGAGGCGTCAGAGGGGCCGCCCGGTGACGTGTGGGCGGATCCTCCTGCCGGCGTCAGTGTCCGCAACCCCGGCTGTGAGCCTACGCCCCTGGATCTGGTCACGGGGCTGATTACCGACGCCGGCCTGCTGCCACCGGAGGCGGCCCCGGATGTCTGCCAGGCCCTCGAGGCCGACCTGCCTCCGTCGGCGTTCCTGAACCTCGGTATTTCCTGAGCCAATCTGCCTGAAGCGACCTTTGGGCTTCGTTGTGTTTAAGATATGAGTGTTACGCACTAATAAAACATGCTTGACTAAACATCATGTGGTGCGTAGGATGAGATCGTTCGGGGGGAACAACTGACATGAGCAAAGTGATTGGAATCGACCTGGGCACCACGAACTCCGTGGTCGCCGTGATGGAAGCGGGAGAACCGGCGGTGGTCGTGAACCAGGAAGGGGCGCGGACCACCCCCTCCGTGGTGGCCTTCACCAGGGACGGTGAGCGGTTGGTCGGCCAGGTGGCCAAGCGGCAGGCGGTCACCAATCCCGAGAACACCATCTACTCCGTCAAGCGCTTCATGGGCCGCCAGCACGCCGAGGTGCAGGACGAGGCCAAGCGCATGCCCTACGCCGTCGTGCGCACCGACGCAGGCGCGGCCTGGGTGGAGACGCGCGGGACGCGCCACTCGCCGCCGGAAATCTCGGCGCTGGTGCTCCAGAAGCTGAAGACGGCCGCGGAAGACTATCTGGGCGAGAAGGTGACCGATGCGGTCATCACCGTGCCGGCGTACTTCAACGATGCCCAGCGCCAGGCCACCAAGGACGCCGGCACGATCGCCGGCCTCAACGTGCTGCGCATCATCAACGAGCCGACGGCGGCAGCGCTGGCGTACGGGCTCGACAAAAAGAACGACGAGACCATCGCGGTCTATGACTTCGGCGGTGGCACCTTCGACATCTCGGTGCTTGAGGTGGGTGGTGGCGTGGTGGAAGTGAAGTCGACCAATGGCGACACGCATCTCGGCGGGGACGATCTGGACGACCGGATCGTGGACTGGCTGATCGCCGAGTTCCGCAAGTCGGACGGCATCGACCTGGGCAAGGACCGCATGGCCCTGCAGCGTCTGAAGGAGGCGGCAGAGAAGGCCAAGATCGAACTGTCCACGGTGCTCGAGACCGACATCAACCTGCCGTTCATCACCGCGGACGCGAGCGGGCCGAAGCACCTGCAGCTCAAGCTCTCGCGGGCGAAGTTCGAGCAGCTCGTCGACGACCTGCTGCAGCGCTCGATGGCGCCGGTGAAGCAGGCGCTGGCCGACGCGGGGCTGAAGCCGTCCGACATCCATGAAGTGGTGCTCGTGGGTGGGTCCACCCGCGTGCCGAAGGTGCAGCAGCTCGTGAAGGCGCTGTTCGGCAAGGAGCCGCACAAGGGGGTGAACCCCGACGAGGTGGTGGCGGTGGGCGCCGCCATCCAGGGTGGCGTGCTGACCGGGGAAGTGAAGGACGTGCTGCTGCTGGATGTGGCGCCACTCTCGCTCGGCATCGAGACGCTGGGCGGGGTGATGACCACGCTCATCCCGCGCAACACCACCATTCCGACGCGGAAGAGCGAGACCTTCTCGACCGCGGCCGACAACCAGACGAGCGTGGAAGTCCACGTGCTGCAGGGCGAGCGCCAGATGGCGCGCGACAACCGCACGCTGGGCCGCTTTCACCTGGAAGGCCTGCCGGCTGCGCCACGGGGCGTGCCGCAGGTGGAGGTGAGCTTCGACATCGACGCCAACGGCATCGTCAACGTGTCGGCGAAGGATGTCGCGAGCGGCAAGGAACAGAAGATCACCATCAGCAACTCCTCGGGTCTCAGCACGGACGAGGTGGCGCGCATGGTGAAGGACGCCGAGGCACACGCCGCCGACGACCAGGCGCGGCGGGTGCTGATTGACCTGCGGAACCAGGCCGACTCGCTGGCGTATGCCACCGAGAAGACCGTGAACGAGAACCGCGACCGCATGCCGGCCGTGGAGGTCGAAAAGGTCGAGGCCGCGGTGAAGGCAGTGCGCGAGGCCGCCCAGAGCGAGGATGCCGCCGCGCTCAGGAGCGCGACCGATGCGCTGCAGCGCGTCTCGCACGCCATGGCCGAGCAGCTCTACGCCGCCGCGAAGCAGACGCCCGGGGCTGGCGCCGGTCAAACCGCCGGAGCCGATGCCGACGTGAAGGATGGCGAGGTCGTGGAGGCCTGAGGCCCCCGACCGCGCAGACAACCCGAACCCACGACAGAGAAGGAGATCAGAGACATGGCCATGACCCGCTTTGAACCGTTCCGTGAGTTTGCCACCCTGCAGGAGCGCATGAACCGTCTGTTCGGCGATGCGTATCTGCGGCAGGACGACAACGTCGCCGCGTCGGGCACCTGGGCGCCGCCGGTCGACATCTACGAAACGGCCGACCATGCCATTGTCGTCAAGGCCGAGCTGCCCGACATGACCCGTGAAGACATCGAGGTCACCGTCGAGCAGAACACCCTGACCGTGCGCGGCACCAAGAAGCTGCCGGCGGACGTGAAGGAAGAGCAGTTCCGCCGCATCGAGCGGACCTACGGCACCTTCAGCCGGTCGTTCACCCTGCCAAACACGGTGGATGCCACCAAAGTGGGAGCCGACTACCGGAACGGGGTGCTCACCGTGACGCTGCCGTTCCGCGAGGAGTCGCGTCCGCGCACGATCACCGTGGAAGTGGCGGCGTAACCGCCGCCCGACGGCGACTGGCCGGGCCCGGGAATTGGACATTCCCGGGCCCGGACCCGTTGTGCTAGATTGGAAAGCTTATGGACAGTCAGGACCTTCTGGAGCCAGAGGCTCCCGCCATCCCGCAGGAACCCGCCCCGCCCATCCGCAGCCGGTTCCTCTTTGTTGACGTGGCCGCCATGCGCGCCAAGCAGCTCCGCCGCGGCGCCATCGTGCGCCTGCCGGAGGACGACCCATCCGGCTATCTCGCCGAACCGCACAAGGCCGAGCGCGTGGCCATGGAAGAGGTGCGTCGCGGGCTGGTGTGGTACGACATTCCCGATCCGCCCAAGGGCGGCGAACCGACCGAGCAGGACTCCTAGGTGAACCTGAGCGAAGTGGGCAATCTGGCGGCCGGCACGCTGTTCGGCATCGTGGTCAGTTCCCTCTTCGTCATGGTGCTCCTGATCGGGTTCTCGCTGCTGCTGGGCCTGCCGAAACTGCGGAAGTCCGGCGGGCGCACGCTGATCGTCCGCAGTCTTGGCGAGATGGTCGGTGAGCCGGCCGTCTTCCTGCCACCCACGGCGCCACGCGGCGTCGCCGACCAGCTCCACAGTCCCGAACTGAACGAAGCCGCCGCTCGCGCGAGGACCTAGGTGCCGTCGCGTCCGGCGGTCGCCGTCATCGGCTCCGGAGTGTCTGGCCTGACGGCCGCCTATCTGCTGCAGCGCACCGCGGCGGTGACCCTCTTCGAAGCCGACTCGCGCCCGGGCGGTCACGCCCATACGCACGAGGTCCGCACGGCCGACGGACGCGTCATCCCGATCGACAGCGGCTTCATCGTCCACAACGACCGCACGTACCCGAACCTGTTGCGCCTGTTCAGCGAACTGGGCGTGGCCACGCAGCCGACAGACATGACCATGTCGGTCCGCTGCGACGGCTGCGGGCTGGAGTATGCCGGGGCCAGCGGGCTTGGAGGGCTGTTTGCCCAGGGCAGCCACTCGTTCAGCCCGACCTATCTGCGCATGCTGGTCGAGGTGAAGCAGTTCCACCGTCGCGCCAGAGCACTGCTGGCCGACCCGCGTGACGCCGGTGCGACGCCCATCACCCTGCAGCAGTTCCTGGATGCGGGCGGCTACTCGCGCTACTTCGTCACGCACTTCATGATTCCGGTGGTCTCGTGCGTCTGGTCGTGCCCACCGCAGACGGCGTTGCGCTATCCGGCCCGGTACCTCTTCACCTTCCTCAATCATCACGGCATGCTGACCGTGACCGGCAAACCGAAGTGGCGCACGGTCACCGGTGGGTCGCGACGGTATGTCGAGCGCATCGTGGCGCAGGTGTCGGCGACGGCCCTGAACACGCCGGTCCGCGCCGTGCGGCGTACGGCTGAGGGCGTGGAGGTGACGGATGATGCGGGCATTACGCGGACCTTCGCGCAGGTGGTGGTGGCGACCCATGCCGATCAGGCACTGGACCTGCTGGCCGAACCCTCCGAGGCCGAGCGGCGCGTGCTGGGAGCATTCACCTACTCGTCCAACGAGACGGTGATGCACACCGAGGCATCGCTGCTTCCGCGTGCGCCGCGGGCCCGCGCCGCGTGGAACTATCTGCTCGACCAGTGTGATTCCACCGCCAGTGCCGTGCGCGTCAGCTACTCGATGAACCGCCTGCACCGCCTGGACGAGCCGCAGGAGTTCCTGGTCACGCTGAACCCGGGGGCGTTGCCTGACGCGTCGGTCATCGCCCGCATGCGCTACACCCATCCGGTCTACACGGTCGAGGCGCTGGCCGCGCAGGCGCAGTTGCCCGGGCTCAACAGCGCGCGCCTGGCCTTTGCCGGCGCGTACCACGGCTGGGGGTTTCACGAAGACGGATGCCTGTCTGGCGTCCGTGCCGCGGAGGCGCTCGGGGTCGGCTGGTGACCACGGTCCCCTATCGCGTCCGCATCGCGCATGCCCGGGGGGCCCCGGTCGCTCACCGCTTCTCATATCGCCAGGTGATGTGGCTGGTGGACCTCGACAGTCCGGCTCCGCTGCCCTGGCCGCTGCGCTGGCTGGTGCGCATCGAGGCGCCGGATCACCTGGTGGCGCCCGGGCAGACGCTGCGCAGCGCGATCGAGGACTTCCTGGCGGATCAGGGGCGGGACGTGACGCTGGGTCGTCTTCGCATGCTGACCAATGCGCGAACCTTCGGGTATGTCTTCAGCCCTATCACCGTCTACTTCTGTGATGCGCCCGACGGCAGTCCCGCCGCGCTGGTGGCCGAAGTGCACAACACCTACGGGGGGCGGCACCGCTACCTGCTGGACCTGGATGTCGACGGACACGCCGTTCAGCCCAAGACCTTCACCGTGTCGCCCTTTCTCGAGGCGCGCGGTGAGTACGGGATGACCTTTGTCTGGAACGGGACCGCGCTGCGCATCGGCATCACGTTCACGCCTGAGGGGGCCGCGCGTCCCGTGTTCAGCGCGTCGCTCGACGGAGGGCCCGCGTCACTCTGGCATCCCGCGGTCCTGCTGGGGGCGGTGCTGTCGCCCGTGGCGAGCCGTCTGGTGATGGCGCGCATCCGGTGGCAGGGGCTCCGGCTGTGGGCCAAGGGCGTGCCCGTAGTCGACGGGCCTGGTGCCCGGCGGACACGGCCGTCCCGATAGCGCGCACCGGGACACCCATTTGCGGCGTCGAAAGGGGCAGTGACTCGACAGATGACGACCGCCGTGCTCGACTCGCCTCACTATCGGCCCGGCCCCTGGCGGCTCGTGCCGCCCGCGCCGCATCGGCCCGTGCATGCGGCCGTGGCCCGGATGCTGCTGACCCGGGTGGCGGCGCAGTTGCCGGTGCGCGTGGTGCTGCCGGATGGGCAGATCGTGGGCACGGCGCCGGACGGTCCTGCCACGCTCCGCATTCATGATGCTGCGTTCTTTCACCGGGTCGGGGCCGACGCGCTGGTCGGGTTTGGCGAGTCGTTCATGGCTGGCGAGTGGGACGCGACAGACCCGGCCGCGGCCCTCACCCCGTTTGCCGCCCGCATGGGCACGCTGGTGCCGGCCTGGCTTCAGACCCTGCGCCGCTGGTATGTCCGGTACCAGCCCGACGGCGCCCGCAACCCGCCCGAACGGGCGCGCAAGCACATCGAGCATCACTACGACCTGTCGAACGAGCTGTTTGCCCGTTTCCTCGACAGCTCGATGACCTACTCCAGTGCCGTCTTCAAGCCCGGCGACACGCTGGAAGCCGCGCAGGCGCGCAAGATCGACCGGCTGCTGGACCGCCTGCAGGTGGGCGAGGGCACGCGGCTGCTGGAGATTGGCACCGGATGGGGCGCGCTGGCCGTGCGGGCCGCGCAGCGTGGCGCACAGGTCACCACGGTCACCCTGTCCACCGAGCAGTGCGAGGCGGCCCGCGTGCGTGCCTCGGACGCCGGGATGGCCGCACGCGTCGACGTGCGGCTCTGTGATTACCGGCACCTGAACGGCACGTGGGACGCCGTGGTCAGCGTCGAGATGATCGAAGCGGTCGGCGCGCCCCACTGGCGCGAGTTCGTGGAGGCGCTCGACCGGTTCGTCGTGCCGGGTGGGCGCGTGGGCGTGCAGGCCATCGTGCTGCCGCACGACCGCATGCTGGCCACGCGCAACCAGCTCACCTGGATTCACAAGTACATCTTTCCCGGTGGCGCGCTGCCCTCGGTGGAAGAGCTGACGCGGCTGACGCAGGCGCACACCCGGTTGCGGCTGCATGACACCCTCGCCTTCGGCCAGAGTTACGCCACCACCCTCAGGGCGTGGCGCGACCGGTTCACCTCGGCCGCCGAGGACGTGGAGGCGCTGGGATTCGATGCCACATTCCGGCGTATGTGGATTTTCTACCTCGCCTACTGCGAGGCCGGATTCGCCTCTGACTATCTGAACGTCGTGCAGCTGGTCTGGGAGCGTCAGGATGCGTAACAGGACACCGGTTCAGGGGAGCAGAGCGTGATGACACCAGAGGCGCTGCAGGCGCTCTATACGTCGATGGCTGCCAGCGCCGTGGGCGTGCTGGCCTTTCTGACCCTGACCTGGGCCGTGGGGCGGTGGCAGGACCGCCATGTGCTCGTGGACGTGGCCTGGGGGCTGGGCTTCGTGCTTGTGGCCGCCGTCAGCTTCGTCAGGTCCGCCGGCATCGGTGATGACCTCACGCGTCGCGTACTGCTCCTGCTTGTGACGGTGTGGGGCGTGCGTCTCGCGCTGCACATCGTTGCCCGCACCATCGGCGCAGGCGAAGACCCGCGCTATGCCGCAATGATGGCGCGTGCCAAGGGCAGTCGGCACGCCTACATCTACCGCGTGGCCTACCTCAATCAGGCGCTGGTGATGTGGATCGTGTCGCTGCCCATCCAGGTGGCGATGTTCGCGACCGGGCCCGGCCTGCGCTGGGTCCTGTGGGCGGGCGTGGCCGTGTGGGCCGTTGGCGAATGCTTTGAGGCCGTGGGCGACTGGCAGCTGCAACGCTTCCGCAACGACCCATCCACGCGTGGCACCGTGATGGACCGTGGCCTGTGGCGCTACACGCGCCATCCCAATTACTTCGGCGACACCTGTGTGTGGTGGGGCATCTACCTGGTGGCGGCGGCCACCTGGCCCGGCTGTCTCACCGTGATTTCGCCCCTGCTGATGACCTGGGCGCTCACGAAGAAGACCGGCAAGCCGCTCCTCGAGAAGGGACTGGTGCAGACCCGTCCCGGCTATGCCGAGTATGTGGAGCGCACCAGCGGGTTCATCCCCTGGCCGCCTCGTCAACCACGCCGTTCCGCAGGTGGCCAACGCGCTCGATGATCACTTCGATGGTGTCGCCTGGTGTCATGTAGAGCGACGGCACCCGCTTCCAGCCCACACCGGCCGGCGTGCCGGTGGCAATGACATCGCCCGGCGACAGCGGCGTGAAGGCGCTGATGTAGGCAATCAGCGCGTCCACCGGAAAGATCATCTCGCCCAGCGTGGCCTGCTGCATGACCACGCCGTTCAGACGCGACTCGATCCGCAGGTCCCGCAGCGGCCCCACCTCATCCGGCGTCACCAGCGCAGGGCCGAGCGGCGCGGTGGAGGGGAAGTTCTTGCCAGGCAGGAACTGCGAGGTGTGCCGCTGCCAGTCGCGGATGGACCCGTCGTTGAAGCACGTGTACCCAGCGACGTACTCGAGCGCCCGCTCCTGTGGCACCTGGTGGGCATGGCGACCGATGACCACGGCCAGTTCACCCTCGAAGTCCAGATCCGTGGACGCGCGAGGACGCACGATGGGCTGATTGTGTCCGACCAGCGTGTCCGCGAACCGGCCGAAGATGGTGGGATGCGCCACCACCTCGCGCCCCGTCTCCTTCCGGTGCTCTTCGTAGTTCAGCCCGATGCACAGCAGCTTCCGCGGCGTGCAGACCGGGAGGTAGGTCACCTCGTCCGGGGCATAGTCCGCCACCGTGCCGATGTGGGGCAGCTCGAAACCCGTGGCGAAGGCATCGAGCAGCATGCGGAGGTCGGCCACCTGGTCGCCAAGGCGCGCGCCAAGGTCCACCAGACCCGCCTCGTGGGCAATGCCGAACGTGGCGCGACCGCCTACCTGAAAGGACACGTATCTCATGGGTAGGGACTAGTCTCGTGCGCCGCTGCCGGGCGGGTCAACCGGGTTCTTCCGCCATTGGGGTAGGCTTGATCTGACATGCGCAGACTGCTGCTGACCGCCGGTGCCCTTCTCGTCTTCGCCGCAAGCTTCACGGCGCAGGCGCCCTACAGGATTCTCGTGGCGGATGATGACGGCGTGGAAGCGCCCGGCATCGAGGCGCTGGCCGATGCCCTGAAGCCGCTCGGCGAAGTGATCATCGTGGCTCCCAGGTCCAACCAGAGCGGCAAGGGGCACTCGCTGACGCTGGGTGAGTCGATTGTCCGGACGGACCTGACCCTGCCCAACGGCATGAAGGCGATTGGCCTCAGTGCCACCCCGGCAACCACGGTCAAGGTGGCGCTGGCCCTCATCGTGACCCCGAAGCCGGACCTGGTCGTGAGCGGCGTCAACCGCGGCTACAACCTGGCCATGGCGTCCTACATTTCCGGGACCGTGGGCGGCGCACGCGAGGCGGCCCTGCAGGGCATTCCGGCCATCGCCTCCTCGCTCGCACACCCGGCCTCGACGGATGTGGCGTCCTACCGCCCGGCGGCCGAGATGACGGCACGCGTGGCGGCCATCGTCAAGAAGCACGGGTTGCCCAGGGGCGTGTTCCTCAACGTGAACGTGCCCGAAGGCACGGTGGCCACGTTCAAGGGGCTGAAGCTGACGACGCAGGGTCTCCAGCCAGGTGGGAAGGAAACCTTCACGGCGGTACAGGAAGACGGGAAGACCGTCTACAAGAGCCTGTTCGTGGAAGGTGGGCCAGACGCGGTGGGCAGTGACACCTGGGCGGTGCAGCAGGGCTGGGTCTCGGTGGCCCCACTGCACGTCGGCGA
>JAKFYA010000114.1 GCA_021731095.1 Acidobacteriota bacterium
GCCCCGAGCGTGCGCAGCAGGGCCGCCGTGCTCCGGCGCTCGAAAAAGAAGCCGCTGAGATTGTTACCCTCCGCAATGCCGAGCGCGCTCTGCCCGTTCTTCGCCACGGCGTTGAGCGCCGCGCCCTTGTCCGCGAGGAATTGCACCACCGCGTCGAAGCCGGCATACGACGCCGCATGCAGCGCGGTGAAGCCGCCGCCATTGGTGGCGTTGAGGTCGTTGCCCAGGTCCAGCGTCATCTTCACCGCCGCCAGGTGATCCGCCTCTGACACGCGGCTTTCATTGTCAGCATGCGCAATGCCGGCCGCGACCATCAACGGCGTGGTGTTGTCCCTGGCCGTGACCTTCGGATCGGCACCGTGCGCCAGCAGGAGTCGCATGACCTCCGTGTCGCCGACCAGCGCGGCGAGGTAGAACGGCGTGCCACCCGGCAGGTAGTTGCGCTTGAACAGGGAGAAGCCGTAGCGGGGCAGGTCCTTGGTGACTCGCGCGTTGACCTGAGCCCCCTTCGCAATCAGCTGCCGGATCAGCGCCAGCTTGTCGGCCCGGTTCGGGATGCCCGCCAGAGCGGCCCACTCACCCGGCGCGTCAGGATAGTCATTGGTGACGACCCCTTCAGAGCGCGTGGACGCCCAGTGGAGGGGCGTATAGCCAGCGACGGCCGCGTTCCCGTCCGATGCGGCGCCCTTGTCAAGGAGGAAGCTGGCCAGCGCCACATGGCCACGCACCGTGGCCACCAGGAGTGGCGTGGCTCCGTCAGCATCCGACGCGTTGAGTTCGGCTCCCCGTTCCAGCAGCAACTGCACCGTAGGGAGGCGACCTTCCCGCGCGGCGAACAGGATGGGCGTAAAGCCGGCCGCTGTGGCCGCGTGGACATCGGCGCCTTTGTCGAGAAGCGCCCGGGCCACTTCGACATGCCCCTCCGAGACGGCCCACATCAAGGCGTTCTGACCCTTTGAGGTCTGGCGGGCGTTCACGTCCGCGCCACGGGCCAGCAGGACCTGCACCGCTTCCAGCCTGCCGGTCCGCGCCGCGGTCATCAGGACGGTCTCACCGGTGGGCAGGGCCGCATTCACAGGTGCGCCAGCGGCCAGCAGGGCCTCCACCATGGCCGCACTGCCATTGGTCGCTGCAAGATTGAGGGGCATGGCGCCGTAATCATTCGCGGCATTGACCTTGGCCCCAGCGGCAATCAGGGCTTTGGCCAGGGGCAGGTCGTCCCAGTGCGCGGCCCAGTGCAGGGCGGTGGTCCCATCAGGCTGCGGTCCATTCGGGTCGGCCTTGGCCTTGAGCAACGCCGTCACCGCTTTCGCGTCGCGCCGACGGGCGGCCTCGACGACCCGCAGATCCGGGCCTGCCGCCAGCACGAGAGTCGTCCCCACCACCGCGGCCCACACGCCTATTTGCACCAGTCTTCGCATCGTTCGTCCTCCACGGCCCCGCCTCCGACAGGGCTCCGCCCTGCCAGGCAGCGCCATTCTACGCCCGGTTCTGCACCAGCTGGAAGGCATCCCGTGCTGGCTGGTCCACCGGTGAATTCCTGGAGCACGGATGGGACAAGGAGGTGTAGACTTCTGCCATCTTTACGCGTCGAACAAAGTTCAGACGCCGAGGAGCCTATGTCCAAGCCACTCGTGACCATCGGCGTTGCCGCACTGGGCCTTGCCCTCGGCACGGCCGCGCTTCTGGAAGCCCGGGAGCCCGCCGCCAGCCGCGCGCCCCAGAAGCCCGCTGCGACGACAGCGGCGCCGGCCATCTCGCCGAAGCCGATCATCGATCAGTACTGCGTCACCTGCCACAACCAGCGGATGAAGACCGGCGGTCTGGTCCTCGAGACCCTTGACGTCAACAATCCGGCGGCCAATGCCGACGTCTGGGAGAAGGTGATCAAGAAGCTGCACAGCCGGGTGATGCCGCCGGCCAACGCGAAGCGCCCCGACCCGGACACCTACAAGGCCCTGATTGCCGGCCTCGAGGCGAACCTCGACAAGGCCGCAAGTGCCGCGCCCAATCCCGGCCGTCCGGCCGTGCATCGCCTGAACCGGGCCGAGTACACCAACGCCGTGCGCGACCTGCTGGCCATGGACATCGACGGCAAGGCGCTGTTGCCGGCCGACAACTCGGGCTATGGCTTCGACAACGTCGCGGACGTCCTGACGGTGTCGCCTGGGCTGCTCGAACGTTACCTGCTGGCGGCCAAGAAGATTGCCCGCCTGGCCGTTGGCGATGTCACCATGCGACCGGCCACGACGGTTTACGACATCCCCTACATGACGCTGGTTCAGGACGAGCGGATGAGCGAGGACCTGCCGTTCGGCTCGCGCGGCGGCGTCGCCATCAAGCACTACTTCCCGCTCGATGGGGAATACGAGATCAAGCTTCGCCTCCAGCGCAATTCGCTCAACATCGGCAACGAAATCCGCGGACTGGACGTGCGGAACCAGATTGATGTCCGTCTCGATGGCACGCGGCTGAAGGTGTTCGAGCTTGGTGGCCGCAAGTACGGGGCGGGCTCGTATACCGAGACGGAGGATGTGGAAGACGCGGGCCTGAAGCTCCGCTTCAAGGCCAGGGCTGGCACGCGCACCATCGGCGTGTCGTTCAACCGGGACGCCTGGTACGTCGAAGGCGTCGGCATGTCGACCCTGCCTCCCGCCAGCGATGGTTACGCCTCGGGGCGCAAGACGGAGACGGCGTATGGTCGCGTCAACATGGGCATTGACCGCGTGGACCTGACCGGTCCCTTCGATGGCGTGGTGCCGGCTGAAAGCCCGACCCGCAAGCGGGTCTTCACCTGCAAGCCCATCGCGGGACAGGAAGAGGCGTGCGCCAGCACCATCCTCTCGGCAGTCGCCAGACGGGCGTATCGCCGGCCGCTGGCAGCGGCCGACACCAGGACGCTGCTGCAGTTCTACAAGGCTGGCCGCGAGACGAGCGGCTTTGACGGAGGCATCGAGAAAGGTCTCGTCCGCATCCTGACCGATCCCGACTTCCTCTTCCGCATCGAGCGCGACCCGGCAGGCGTGAAGCCTGGGACGAACTACCGCATCAGCGATCTCGAGCTGGCCTCGCGGCTGTCGTTCTTCCTCTGGAGCAGCATCCCGGACGACAAGCTGCTGAACCACGCCGTGGCGGGTCAGTTGCGCAATCCGGTCGTGCTCGATCAGCAGGTCAAGCGCATGCTCGCCGACGAGCGTTCCAATGCGCTCCTGAACAACTTCTTCGGTCAGTGGCTCCTGGTGCGCAACATCGCCACGGTCAGACCAGACGCCAAGTCGTTCCCGGAGTTCGACGAGAATCTGCGCGCCGGCTTCCAGCGCGAGACCGAGCTCTTCCTCCAGAGCCAGCTCCGCGAGGACCGGCCCATCACGGATATCCTCACGGCCAATTACACCTTCCTCAATGAACGGGTGGCCAGGCACTACGGCATCCCGAACGTGTACGGCAACCACTTCCGCCGCGTCGGCTATCCGGCGGGCAGCGAACGCGCGGGCCTGTTCGGGCAAGGCAGCCTGCTGACCGTGACCTCCTATGCCGACCGCACGTCCGTCGTCATCCGGGGCAAGTTCATCCTGGAGAACATCCTGGGCACACCGCCGCCACCGCCCCCTGCCAACGTGCCGCCACTGGAGAACACGAAGGTGGAAGGCTCGCTGAGGCAGCGCATGGAGATGCACCGGAAGAACCCGGTGTGCGCGAATTGCCACGCGCAACTCGATCCGATGGGCTTCGCCTTCGAGAATTTCAACGGGGTGGGCCGCTGGCGGACCGAAGATGGCAAGACGAAGATCGACTCGACGGGCGCACTGCCTGATGGCAGCAAGTTCACTGGACCCAACTCGTTCCGCGCCGCTGTGATGAATCACAGTGAAGCCTTCATCAGCACACTCGCCGAGAAGATGCTGACCTACGCCCTCGGCCGCGGCGTGGAGGCCTACGACATGCCGACCGTGCGCCAGATCATCCGGCAGTCCGAGTCGGACGGCAACAAGTGGTCGACCTTCATCGCCAACATCGCCAAGAGCATGCCGTTCCAGATGCGGAGAGCCGAGTCATGATGATCACGAAGAAGCATCTTCCCCGCCGCACGATTCTCCGGGGTGCCGGCGCGACGCTGGCGCTGCCGCTCCTCGATGCGATGGTGCCGGCGTTCTCGCCTCTCCGCCTGTCGGCCGCCGCACCGGTCCGCCGCTTCGGTGCGGTGTACGTCGGCATGGGCTTCAACATGCCCATCTGGTCGCAGCCCCAGGATGGCGCGCTGCAGGTGAACTCGATTCTGTCGCCGATTGAAGCCCACAAGGACCGCCTGCTGGTCGTCAGCAACTGCGACAGCAAGGAAGGTGACGGCATCGACGGTGGCCAGCACCCACGCATGCAGACCTCGTGGCTGACCGGTGCGCGCGCGTTCCGCACCGAGGGTGTCAATCTCCGCGCCGGCACCTCGCTGGACCAGATCGTCGCGCGCCACTTCGAGAAGGACACACAGCTGGCGTCGATGGAACTGGCCATCGAGTCGACCGACCTGCTGGGCACGTGCTCGCTGGGTTACAGCTGCGCCTACAACAACACCATCGCGTGGCGGAACCCGACGACGCCGCTCCCGATGGAGAACAACCCGCGCGCGGTCTTTGAACGTCTCTTCGGCGCGAGCGACAGCACCGATGCCAAGTCGCGCCTCAGCGAGATTCGCACGGACAAGAGCGTGCTCGAC
This sequence comes from Acidobacteriota bacterium, assembly GCA_021731095.1. Taxonomy (GTDB): domain Bacteria; phylum Acidobacteriota; class Vicinamibacteria; order Vicinamibacterales; family UBA2999; genus JAKFYA01. The sequence goes on from JAKFYA010000114.1 coordinate 4,712, forward strand.
TCGGTGACCCAGAAGGTGAACGGCTTCAAGACCGGCCTCGGCACCGGCGACCGGAACAAGCTGGGCGAGTACATGGACGCCGTGCGCGATGTGGAACGCCGGGTGCAGAAAGCCGAAGAGCAGATTGCCCGCGAACTGCCGGTGGTCGATCGACCGGTCGGTATTCCGGCCACGTTCGAAGAGCACGTCAAGTTGATGTTCGACCTGCAGATGCTGGCGTTCCAGACAGACCTGACGCGGGTCTTCACCTTCCTGATGGTGCGCGAGGCCAGCGTGCGGTCCTACCCGGAGATCGGGGTGCCGGATTCACACCACCCGCTGTCGCACCACCAGAACAACCCCGAGAAGCTGGCGCGGCAGGCGAAGCTGAACACCTTCCAGATGAAGATGCTGAACCACTTCGTCGACAAGCTGGCGAAGACGCCGGAAGGCGACGGCATGATGCTGGACCATACGATGCTGGTCTACGGCTCCGGCATGAGTGATTCGAACCTGCATCTGCACAAGAACCTGCCGACGGTGATCGTCCACGGCAAAGGCCTGGGCGTGACCGGCAACCGCCACATCAAGGCCACCGAAGGCACGCCGCTGGCCAACCTCCACCTGTCGATGCTGCACCGGCTCAATCTGCCGGTGGAGAAGTTCGGCGACAGCAATGGTGAGCTGAAGCTCATCGCCGGCATCTAGCCGACGGCACCCCGAACACGGACAAGGCCCGTCACCGGACAGGTGGCGGGCCTTGTGTTCGTCAGGGGCCACGGCGATGGCCCTGCCAGTCGGCGGGGATCTAACAGAGGTGCTCGATACGGTCGCCTTATATCTCAGCCGGCAACAGCCCCGCCTTGATGCCGGCCAGCGCGAGATCCAGGCCGGCCAGGGCCACGAGGTCGAAGTCGGTGGTTGGCGACATGCCCTGTACCTGGCGGAGAACGGCTGGTCCGTGGACGATGCCCCAAAGGATGCCGGCGACCTTCCCGGGCGTGTCGGGAGGCAGCACGCCTGCCTCCACGCACCTACGGAGACGCCGGTCTGTCTCGGCCCCCATCTGCACCAGCGCGTGGAACTGCTCGCTGACACGCGGCGTGGACGGGTCGACGTACAGCAGGGTGAAGTACTCCGGCTGTTCTTTGGTGAACTGGTAGTACAGGGTGAAGATGGACCGCAGGTCGGCGAGCGGGTCGTCAGTAGGGGGCGTCAGCACCCGCCTGGCCATCAGTTCCATGCCGATTTCCTGAAGCGCCGAGAAGATCTCCTCTTTGCTCAGAAAGTAGTTGTAGATGGCCGGGGCGCTGAAGCCCAACTGCTGGGCAATGGCCCGCATGGTGACGGCGCCGTAGCCTTCTTTCGAGTACAGGCCCATGGCTGCGGCCAGGATGGCCTCGCGGGTTCTCGCCCGGCCGGGTCGGGCCCCGGACAGTCGTTCGGCGAGGTGTTCCTCTGGCGAGACCGAGATGGGACGGAGCGATTTGGGCACGGCGGTGGCCCCATGATGCCCCAGAATCCGGCCCCCTGACTACCCGGACAGATCTGTTTGCCGCAGGCCGGGGGATGCGCCAGCCCCGGGGACGGGTAAGATTATTGATTGTATGAGCATCAGCACCGGTACCCTCGAAACGCCTGAAGCCGCCGGCCAGACGCCGGACCACTCTCCACTCCGCTTTGTCACGGCCGCCAGCCTGTTCGATGGCCACGACGCCGCCATCAACGTGATGCGCCGGCTGATCCAGGCCCAGGGCACGGAGGTCGTGCATCTCGGCCACAACCGCTCGGTCGAAGACGTGGTGCGCGCCGCGCTCCACGAGGACGCCGACGGCATTGCCCTGTCGTCCTACCAGGGTGGCCACGTCGAGTACTTCAAGTACATGGTCGACATGCTGCGCGAACGCGGCGCCGGCCACATCCGGGTCTTCGGCGGCGGCGGTGGCACGATCACGCCGGAAGAGATCGCCGAGCTGCAGGCCTACGGCGTCGAGCGCATCTATCACCCGAACGACGGGATGAAGATGGGCCTGGTCGCCATGATCGAGGACGTCGTCGCCCGGACGAAGGCGGCCGCCGAGGCACGCGAAGCGCGCGAGGCCACCATCCGCGTGACGCCGACCGTTTCGGTCGAAGACGAGATCGCGGTGGGCAAGGTGCTGTCCGCCCTTGAAGACGGGGCCATCGACGATGGCGCCCTCGCCGGCCTGCGTGCCGAGTGGGAGCGCCTGGGTGCGGGCACACCGGTCATCGGCGTGACGGGCACGGGCGGCGCTGGCAAGTCGAGCGTGGAAGACGAGCTGCTGCTCCGCTTCCTGCACGCGTTCCCGGAGATGCGCATCGCGGTCATTGCGGTCGACCCCACCCGTCGTCGCTCGGGCGGCGCGCTGCTGGGCGACCGCATCCGCATGAACGCGCTGCGCTCGTCGCGCGTCTTCATGCGCTCGCTGGCCACGCGCCGGCAGCATGCGGCGACCAGCGCCGTCCTGAAAGACTGCATCACGTTCCTCCGCGCGCAGGCCTACGACCTGGTGATCGTCGAGACGGCCGGCATCGGGCAGAGCGATTCGGAGATTGTCGACCTGGTCGACTTCCCCGTCTACGTGATGACCAGCGACTACGGCGCGGCCTCGCAGCTCGAGAAGATCGACATGCTCGACTTTGCCGAGCTGGTGGTGCTGAACAAGTTCGACAAGCGCGGCGCGGAAGACGCGCTGCGCGACGTGCGCAAGCAGTGGAAGCGGAACCGCACGGCCTTCACCCTGAAGGACGACGAGGTGCCGGTCTATCCGACCATTGCCAGTCAGTTCAACGATCCGGGTGTCACCTGGATGTTCACCAACCTCTGCCGCCTGCTCCGCGACAAGCTGCAGCTTCCGGCCGAGCGGTGGACACCGGGTCTGGACACGACGCTCCGGGAACCGCGCGCCACGGTACTGATTCCCGGTCAGCGTGGCCGGTACCTGGCAGAGATTGCCGAACAGGGCCGCGGTATCAACGGCGACGTGGACCGGCAGGTGGAAGCGGCAGAGCGCGCCCAGTCCTTCTGGCAGGCGCTGGCCGAACTGGAAGACCCCAAGCGGCCCAAGGCACTCGACCTGTATGACACGGCCGACCTGACCCACGGCGACGACCGCTCGCTGCTTCGGCTGCGGCAGCGCTACCAGGATGCGGTGAAGGCGCTCTCCACCGAGAGCATCACCCTGCTCCGCGAGTGGCCTGACCGCCTGAAGTCCATCACCGACGAGCAGTACACCTACGAGGTGCGCGGCAAGGCGGTGAAGGGCGACAACTACGTCGAGTCGCTGTCGCACCAGGCCATCCCGAAGATTGCCGCGCCAACCTACAAGAGCTGGGGCGACCTGCTCCGGTTCCTGATGCGCGAGAACCTCCCGGGTGCCTACCCGTACACGGGCGGTGTCTATCCGTATCGCCGCGCAGGCGAAGACCCGACGCGCATGTTCGCCGGCGAAGGGACACCGGAACGCACGAACCGCCGTTTCCACTATCTGTCGGCCGGCCAGAAGGCCGCGCGTCTCTCCACGGCGTTCGACTCGGTGACCCTCTACGGCGAGGATCCGCAGCCGCGTCCCGACATCTACGGCAAGATCGGCAATTCTGGCGTGTCCATCGCGACGCTGGACGACATGAAGAAGCTCTACTCGGGCTTCGACCTGCTGACGCCGTCCACGTCGGTCTCGATGACCATCAACGGCCCGGCGCCGATGATTCTCGCCATGTTCATGAACACGGCCATCGACCAGGCCGTCGAGAAGCATCTCCGCCAGGATGCGACGAAGTGGGCCGCCGCGCAGGCCTACATCGACAAGGTCTACGAAGGCCGCGAGCGCCCGCGCTATGCGGGAGAGCTGCCGGCCGGCAATGACGGACTGGGCCTCGGCCTGCTCGGCATCACCGGCGACCAGGTGCTGGACGCCGAGACCTACGCGAGAATCAAGACCGAGACCCTGAGCGCCGTGCGCGGCACCGTCCAGGCCGACATCCTCAAGGAAGACCAGGCGCAGAACACCTGCATCTTCAGCACGGAATTCGCGCTGCGGATGATGGGCGACATCCAGCAGTTCTTCGTCGAGAACAAGGTTCGCAACTTCTACTCGGTGTCGATCTCGGGGTACCACATCGCGGAGGCCGGCGCGAACCCGGTCAGCCAGCTCGCCTTCACCCTGGCAAACGGCTTCACCATCGTCGAGTACTACCTGGCCCGCGGGATGAAGGTGGACGACTTCGCCCCGAACCTGTCGTTCTTCTTCAGCAACGGCATGGACCCGGAGTACTCGGTCATCGGCCGTGTGGCCCGCCGCATCTGGGCGCGCGCGATGCGTGAACGGTATGGCGCCAGCCCGCGCAGCCAGATGCTGAAGTACCACATCCAGACGTCGGGTCGTTCCCTGCACGCGCAGGAGATCCAGTTCAACGACATCCGCACGACGCTGCAGGCGCTCTATGCGCTGTTCGACAACTGCAACTCGCTGCACACCAACGCCTACGACGAGGCCATCACGACTCCGACCGAGGAGAGCGTGCGGCGCGCCGTGGCCATCCAGCTCATCATCAACCGCGAGCTGGGGCTGAACTTCTGTGAAAACCCCTGGCAGGGCAGCTTCATCATCGACAAGCTGACCGACATCGTCGAGGAAGCGGTGTACAAGGAGTTCGAGGCCATCAGCGAGCGTGGTGGCGTGCTGGGTGCCATGGACACGATGTACCAGCGCGGCAAGATTCAGGAAGAGAGCCTCTACTACGAGCAGAAGAAGCACGACGGCAGTCTGCCGCTGATTGGCGTGAACACCTTCCTCCCGAAGGACCACGCCGGCGAGGTTGCCACCACGATCGAGCTCATCCGCTCGACCGAGGAGGAGAAGGGCCAGCAGATTGCCAACGTCGATGGCTTCCGTCGTGCGCGCAACCGGATGCTGCCGGGCGATGCCCAGACGGCACCGGGCAGCCTGCCGGCGCTTCAGCAGACGGCCCGCGACCGGAAGAACATCTTTGCCAGCCTGGTCGAGGCCGTGAAGTACAACTCGCTCGGCCAGATCAGCCATGCCCTCTACGAGGTGGGCGGCGAATATCGTCGCAACATGTAGGCGCCAGCGACCACACCCGCAGGCGCCGGCAAGCGGCGCAGCGTGCATCTCACGGCCGTCGTCCCATCGGGGCGGCGGCCGTCGTTCTTGACGGGTGGGTTATCGCCCGGCGGCGATGGCGGCGACGATCTTCTGGGCGATGGGCAGGCTGACACTGCACTGCGGGTCATCGACGCGACAGCGGGCCACCGTCAGGCCGCATCCACAGGCACACGGCTCGCTATTGAGCTTCTGCAGGGCTGCCACGCGCTTCTCCGGCGACAGAGACGCGAGGTCCACACCGGGGATCTCGCGCGCCTGCGCCGCGTTTTCGAGCCCCACGGGTTTGCCGGCCTCGATGTACTCGATGGAGGCCTGCTTCGCCAGACCGCTCAGCGCCAGCGTTTCCTGTTCGGTGACCCGCGCGTTGAGCATGCCCACGTGCTTCTGGACGATGCGCCCCTCCCGGTCAACGATGAATGAGGTCGGCAGACCGGTCACACCAGCGAACAGGCGCTCCATGTCCTCACCCACCTGCGCCACCGGATAGTTGATGTGATGCGCCTCGGCAAACTGGCGGATCTTGTCAGGCGCACCCTCGTCCGTGGAGAGCCCCAGCACCACAACCTGTTCGCCATACTTCCGCTGCAGCGCCACCAGATCCGGAACCTCTTCACGGCAGGGCGGGCACCACGTGGCCCAGAAGTTCACGATGACGACCTTGCCACGGAGCGAGGCCGCCGTGATGGTCCGGCCGTCCAGCGTGGTCACCGTGAAGTCGGGAACCGGCTTCGGTTCCTTGAAGAGCTGGACGGTAAAGGGCGAGCTTGGGTCTACGCCTGCTGCGCGTTCGGCGACGACTTCCGGTGCCGTAGACCGGGTTGCCCCGGAGCGGGTGGCCACCCAGACGCCCGCCACCACCAGACCGAGGCCAACCACCACTGCTGCAAGCGCTTTGGATGTCATATCAGGTCACTCGGGTTATATCAGAGGCGCGAAGCCCCACCAAGTCGCCGAAATGGCTAGAATCGTGAACATGACACGCGATGCGCTCGGCACCCTCACCCACATTGTCGGCGAGGTGGCCGACCTGCAGCATGCTTCGTCCCTCATTGAGTGGGACGAGCAGGTGCTGATGCCCCCCGGCGGTGCCGAGCTGCACGGCCAGATGACCGCCACGCTCCGGAAGCTGGCTCACCAGCGCTTCACCTCCGACGAGGTGGGCCGTCTGCTTGAGACCCTGACGCCACAGGTGGCCTCGCTCCCGGCCGATGACGACACCCGCCGCACCGTGGCCGCCACCGCGCGCGACTACACCAAGGCCCGGCGCGTCCCGGCCGAGTTCGTGGCGGAACAGGCACGGACCTGCTCGGCCGCGCACCACGCCTGGGTCCAGGCCAGGGCCGCGTCTGACTTCTCGGTCTTCGAGCCGCTTCTCACAAAGATCGTCGACCTCAAGCGGCAGTATGTGGACTTCCACCCGAAGGAGGCGCATCCCTATGACGTCCTGATGGACGACTACGAGCCGGGCATGCGCACCGCGGATGTGAACGCCATTCTCGCCACGCTGCGCACGCGCCAGGTCGAGCTGATTCGCGCGCTTGGCGCGCGGCCCCAGGTGGACGACGGGTTCCTGCGGGTGCCGTACGACGAGGCGGCGGTGTACGCCTTTGCCACCGAGGTCATCACGACGATGGGCTTCGACTTCAGCCGGGGACGGCAGGACAAGTCGGTCCATCCGTTTGCGTCCGGCATCGGTCCCCATGACGTCCGCATCACCACGCGCTGGGTGCCTGGCGATCCGCTCTCGCTGCTCTTCAGCACCATGCACGAGACCGGTCACGCGCTGTACGAACAGGGTGTGAACCCCGCCTACATGCGCAGCCTGCTCGGCGGGGGCGCGTCCCTCGGTGTCCACGAATCGCAGAGTCGGCTGTGGGAGAACCTGGTCGGTCGGTCGCTCCCCTTCTGGGAGCACTTCTATCCCGCGCTGCAGGCCCGCTTCCCGTCGCAGCTCGGCCACGTCTCCCTGGAGCAGTTCTATCGGGGCGTCAACAAGGTGCAGCCATCGCTGATTCGCGTGGAGTCGGATGAGGCCACCTACAACCTGCACATCATGCTGCGCGTCGAGCTGGAGATTGCGCTCGTTGAGGGCAGCCTGTCGGTGAAGGACCTGCCGGACGCATGGCGCGACCGGATGCAGGACTATCTGGGTCTGGTGCCGACAGACGATGCCTCAGGGGTCCTGCAGGACATCCACTGGTCGATGGGGTCGCTCGGCTACTTTGCGACCTACACGCTCGGCAACCTGATCTCCGCACAACTGTGGGACACCTTCGGGACCGTCCACCCGGAGCGGGATGCGGACATGCGTCAGGGGCAGTTCGCCCCGCTCCTGGACTGGCTCCGGACGGCCGTGCACCAGCACGGCCGGAAGTTCGAGCCGCAGGAGCTGGTGCAGCGGGTCACTGGATCGCGCATCGACCCGGAACCGTACCTGCGGTATCTCGACACGAAGTACCGCGCCCTCTACGGGGCCTGACGTCGTTCGTCCTGGCACCCGCGTGGCCGGATCAGGGCTGAGACTTCGCGTCGATGGCGCGGGAGATGGCCCGGCGGCAGACGGCGCAGAACTCGCGCTGCGCGCGCGAGAACATGATGCAGTCCGGACTGGGCCTGAAGAGACCTCGCGCCTCATAGGACGCGCCTTCGAAGGCGCCCACACGACCTGCGTATGGCAACGCTGCCAGAAAGGCCGTCTGCCAGTCCTCCTGTTCGCGCGAGAGCGCGTCGAGGCTTGCCGGACTGGCGTGCTGGTCGCGCAGCGCGGCACGACGGCGCTGGAACCCTGGCGCGGAGGCCTCGTACGCCTCGCGGTCCCACGGCGTCGGCAACGGCGTCCCGGGCACGACCAGGTCTCGCCACTTCAGCGTGGCCGGATTCCCCAGGGCGGTAATGTTCGGCTCCCACGGCTCAGGGTGCTCGGCCGCACCCGTCGCATAGGCCACCTCGGAGCTGTAGTACTCGTCGCCCAGGCCGGCGAAGTGGTGGGCGAACTCGTGGGTGAAGACATAGCCCGCGTAGGGGGAGTCCACCGCGACCGTGGCGTGTGCCCCGAAGATGCCGCCGCCTCCGTAGGTCGGCTCGTTCACCAGCACCTCCACCGCATCGTAGGGCACGGCGGACGCCACATCGCGGAGCGCCCGGTTATCCTGCGCCAGCATGTAGCGGTCGGTGCCGAAGATGTCGTAGGAGGTGCCGAACGCCGTGCGCCGGGTGATGCCATTCTGCGGTCGGGACACGCCGCGTGCTGGCGCGGCCAGGTCAATCGCGCGGACATTGAAGTCCTGCCTGCGGCTTCGGTACGGCTCGACGGCAAACATCGCCTCGACCAGCCGCGCCACATCCGCATGGAACTTGGTCCGCTCGGCCGCGGTGTACCCCTCGCCCAGCACGAGCAGATCGACCTTTGTGGCCGATGGCCCATGCTCGAAGAGTGTCCAGACCGTGCCGACAGGCCTCGGCGCAGGCCGGATGGCGCGAGAAGCCGGGTCGACGGGCGTGGACCAGAGTGGCCGGAAGCGCCCGTCCACCCGGCGCAGCAGCGTCACCGTGACCGGCACGCGTGGCCGTGGAATCCGGACCGACTCGTGAAACGAACGGCGGGTGACCTTCGCCTCTGGCGTCGTCTCCCATTCGGCGTACATGGACGAGAACCCCTGCGAGTACACCAGTCGACCATGTGCCGTGTCGGTCACCTCGACGCGGTAGTGCCCGAAGCCGGTCTCGTCGAGCAGGTGGTTCAGGCTTCCGGGCCACACCCCATCCTGTGCCAGTCGGTCGAGCGCCACCGCTTCCCCGTCAGGTCCACCAGAATGGAGGTAATCCACCCGCAGGGCACCCGTCGTGAAGACCGCATCCCCCTCCCGGGCCGCCGACTGGGCCCGCAGGCCAGCCGCGGCGAACACCGCCAGCCCCACGCACACGACCACTCCCGCCAGGCTCACCGTCGCCCGGGCCACAGCGACATCGCCTCGTCGGGACAAAGAGCGCCCCATACGCCTACTGCGCGCCTCCGCCTGACGGCGGCTGTGGCCGTCC
>JAKFYA010000422.1 GCA_021731095.1 Acidobacteriota bacterium
CAGGCGAAGGACACGCATCACTGGAACAGGACCGTTCCCTGCAGGGCGAGCCAGTACGGATTCGCCGTGGCATGGTCCAGCGCCTCCCGCCTGAGCGCTCTGACAACGGCTCGTCCCTCGTCGGTGGTGGGCGTCGCCTGCTGGCGCTCGAGCCAGCGGTCCACCTCCACCCACTCGTTCCGCACATCCAGCGCCATCTGCTGGCAGCGGTAGTGCAGCCCGAGTGCGCGCAGCCCCCACCCCCCGGACACTGGTGCCACCAGCAGGGCCAGACCAACGACGACGGCCGCGGGCGCACCTGTCGTCAGCCGGACGTCAAGCCGCGTGAGCAGATCACGAAGCGCCACCACCGCCGCGAGCGCGTAGAACACACCGGCCGGGCTGAGAATCTCGTCCTTGGTATAGCCGTAGCTGAGGACCGCGTTGGCCACCAGCATGGCCACCGCCACCACCAGCACCTGGTCGCCTGGCTCGAAGGGACGGGCCCGCCACGCACGCACCCTGGAGGTCAGGCTCCAGCCGATGAGGGCGGTGGTCAGCCCGGAACTGACGATGTTGATGAGCGTGCCGAGATACGGTTGCCCGTTCTGGAGCGCCGCCGGCAGGGTCCAGACGCCTGCTCTCGGCTGCGCGATGGTGACGGCGCCGAGCGCACTCACGATGTTGTAGAGATAGAGCGGCAGCGGATTGCGACCAAAGCGCGCCAGCAGCTCCGGTGGGTCGAGTGTCCGGAGTCCGAAGCCGGTGCTTCGCTCTACCAGCGTGGGCAACCCGGTGCCGAGATAGCCGAAACGAAGGACGAGATACGCGAGCAGCAGCGCGGTGGCCAGCAGGGCGCCTCTTCTCGAGATTCCCGGCATACCCGTCAACCAGCCACCGGCAATGACCACCCACACCAGCAGGCCAGACTCCAGCGTGAGGGCGGCGGCGCCAAAGATCGCGAGGATCGCCAGATCGACGAGCAGGCCCGGCCGCTGCTGCGCCAGGACGAAGACGGCCAGGCAGGCCACCACGATCTCGAGGAAGTGATTGATCGGATACGCCTCCCAGACCGTGCCGAGGAAGGTCGACATGCCGGTGAGGACGGCGAGACCGAAAGAGGTGGCCGCAGCGTCGCGTCGGGTGCGCACGTCCGCAGCCATGACAAAGAGACCGATGCACGCCAGCACCAGCGCCACATGCACCGACTTGAACACGCCGTAGAAGTGCCCGCCAGAGATATTGACCAGCCACTGGATCTGGGCCATGCGCAGCGGGCGCAGGTAGGCCGCCGCATCTGCGCTGGAAAGAAGCGCGCCGAGCGCTGACCGATGGTCGAGCGCCTGCAGAATCGGAATCAGGCTGTCTGTGGTCTGCACGGGAATGGCCAGCAGGCTGGCACTCACGCCGGCAGCCACAAGCGCGGCCAGCGCCCAGATGGCGAGCGACCAGCGCCGGCCTGTCATGACTTCTCCTGCGAGGCCTGCCCGCGCACAGCCCTGGCCTGCCGGTAGCGTCCCCGCATCTGGTTCCAGCGCACGGTCAGCAGATCGACGAACCCGGCTGCGCCGGACCACGCCGTCACCGTGGTGCGGGTGCGATAGGTCCACGTGACCGGAACCTCGCGCAGGGTGAAACCCGCGCGGCGTGCCAGAAACAGGACTTCAACGTCAAAGCCGAACCCGTCGAGGGTCTGCAGCGGAAAGAGCGCCTCTGCCGCCGCTGCACTGAACAGCTTGTAGCCGCACTGGGTGTCCTGGATGCCGTCGATCACCAGCAGCCGGGCCATCCGGTTGAACAGGCGACCGAGCAGGTGGCGATGCCACGGCTCAGCCACGCGCTCGGCGCCCGCCGTTTCCCGTGATCCGATCAGGATGTCTGGATGCGGGTCTGCGCCAGACGGCAGAAAACGTCGGACCTGGGCAATCGGCATCGACAGATCCGCATCGGCCAGAAAGCGCCAGTCTCCGCGGGCCTCCAGCATGCCGCGGCGGACCGCGCCGCCCTTCCCAGAATGCCCGGCCCTGATAAGGCGGATACGCGGCTCGACGGCGGCGCACGCGGCGACCCGCGCGGCGGTCTCGTCGGCGCTGCCATCATCCACCACGATGACCTCGAACGGATGACCCAGGGTGTCGAGGTCCGCCACCACCGCGTCCAGCGTGCCGGCGATGCCGGCCGCCTCGTTGAATGCGGGTATGACGACCGACAGGTACGGCTGGCTCACGCGCGCCTCTGCGACCGCCGCAGCCCCACCAGCCGAGCCGCCAACCGCACGGCCTCGACCATGCTGGACGGATCCGCCACGCCTCGTCCGGCAATGTCGAAGGCGGTGCCATGGTCGACCGACGTCCGGATGATTGGCAGGCCAATGGTGACATTGACCGAGCGACCGAATGCCAGCAGCTTGACCGGTATCAGGCCCTGGTCGTGGTAGCAGGCAATGACGGCGTCGAACTCGCCACGCGAGGCGCGGAGGAACACGGTGTCGCCGGGAAAGGGTCCCTCGATGTCGACGCCCCGGTCTCGGGCCGCGGCCAGCGCGGGCATCACCACGCGCAGTTCTTCGTCGCCCAGCACCCCGGCTTCGCCGGCATGCGGGTTGAGCCCGGCCATCGCCAGACGTGGCCGCCCGCCGTCAAACATCGGCAACTCGCGCGCCGTGAGATCGATGATGCGCGCCAGCGCGTCGGGCGTCAGCGCGGACGGTACCGCGGCCAGCGGGATGTGGATGGTGGCGAGCACGACCTTGAGCGGCTCGGACCAGAACAGCATGGCGACCGCATCGTCGCGCCCCGTCAAGTGGGCCAGCAGGTCCGTGTGCCCCTTCCAGGGCAGCCCGGCACGGGCAAATGCCAGCTTGCTGACCGGCGCCGTGGCGATGGCATCCACCCGCCCGGCGACCGCGTCGGCCACGGCCGTCTCGATGAGGTGAAAGGCGGCCAGTCCCGCCTCGGGCGACACCTGCCCCGGCGTGAACCGCGCCTCGTCCGGTGGCCCGTAGATCACCGGCTCACAGACCGCCAGCACGTCCGGGTGCGCCGCGGCGGCCCGCACAATCTCGGGACCAATGCCGGCCGGGTCGCCCACGGTGATGGCCACGCGCGGGCGTGTCATGACTCGGCCTGAACGCCGGCGTCGGCAGGCGCCGCGGTCACACGCGTTCGGGCCCAGAACACAGCACCGATCACGCTCGCCACCGCGACATGCGCGAAGAAGAGCAGCGACAGTCCGACCGCCACTTCGGTCGGCACGCCGAGCGGGGCCAGCAGATACGCATGCAATTGCTCCCTGAGGCCGAGCCCGTTCACCGACACCGGGATATTGCTCAGCACGAGGGTCGAGGAGCTGGCAATCAGCACCGGCACAAATGGGGGCCTGACCCCGGTCTGCGCGGCAATGAAGGACGCATACAGCGCGGCGATGGTGCAGGCATACCCGCCGACAACCGCCGCCGCCTGCAACCAGATGAACGGGTGCCGCAGAGGCGCGCTGACATACAGCCGCACTTCGCGCAGATGTTCGCCGGCGGCGGCCAGCCACCCACCGCGCCGCGCCAGACGATCTGACAGACCACCCGTGCCCGTGACCGCGATGGCCAGCACGCCGAACGCGCCGAGGGCGATGGCGGTCACGCCGGTGCGGGCCACGACAAACCGCGGACTGGGCACCGGCTGCACCCAGGCGCACGCCGCCGCCAGCGTCGCCAGCAGGCCGATGCCGAGCACACGATCGAGCATCACCGACGCGGTGATCCGACGATAGCCATGCTCGCGACCAAGGTAGTAGACCTTCATCACGTCACCGCCGACTGTCGAGGGGAGGAAATTGCTGACGAAGATGCCGACGAAGTACTGCTGGAGTACGGCCCTGAAGGGTACGGGACGACCTGTGGCCATCAGCAGAATCTGCCAGCGCCAGGCATAGCAGACCTGCCCCACCAGCACGGCCACGAGGGAACCGAGGTAGTAGGGCACCGACAGCCGGTGCAGCAGGGCCGCCATGGCATGCCAGTCGAGCTGCCGAGCCAGCAGGCCGAGCAGGACAATGGTCACGGTGGCCTGAAGACCGACGAGGAGCTTGCTTCTCATGCACGACCGCCGTTCATGGCCAGTTGCCTGACATCAGAGCTGCAGGACCAGCCAGTCGGCCACGACTTTGGGTGAGGCGTTTCGCTCGAGCGCCATGATGGCCCGATCCACGGCGCCGAAGGCCCGCACGCTGCGCGGGCCGTCCCAGGTTGCCGCAAGACCCGCCAACGTCGATTCAAGGTCGGCATGTGCCAGCAACTCGCGGTCGCCTCGATTGATCAGGACACCGACGTCGCGCAGCAGCGAGGCCAATGCACGCAGACACGCGGTCAGTTCCTTCCGGTCCGCGCCGGGCGAGCCCTTGGCGCCGGTCAACGCTTTTGCCAGTTCGATGCGGCCGGACGCGTCGGCCAGCCTGGCGACCCGCATCAGCAATTGTGTGGCGGCGTCACGAGCTCCGGTCACATCGGTCGAACTGGCCTCAAGGGCCTGTCCGAGGCTGCCATCCGCATCGGCCGCGACCGCCCTGGCATCGGCCTCCTGATAGCCGTGATCCCGCACCAGCACCTCGGCGACCTCCGCTGGTGATAACGGCGCAAAGCGCAGCCGTGGACACCGTGAACGCACCGTCGAGAGCAGGGCGTCCGGCATCGAAGACACCAGGATGAACACCGACGCGGAGGGCGGCTCCTCCAGCGTCTTGAGCAGCGCACTCTGCGCGGCATCAACCATCGCATCGGCGTCATCGATGATGACCACCCGCTTCCGGCCTTCGAACGGGCGGTAGGCCGCACGATCGATGACATCCCGCACCTGTTCGACCTTGATGGACCCGCTGTCGCCAGGCTCGATGACGAGGATGTCCGGGTGCGCACCTCGCCCGATACGTCGGCACGCCACGCACGCCCCGCACGCGTCAATGCCGGCCTCGGTGGTCAGTGGCTCGGTACAGTTGAGGGCTTCGGCCACAGCCTGAGCCATCCGGCGCTTGCCAATGCCGCGGGTACCGGCAAACAGCAAGGCGGGCGGCACGGTGTTCCGGGCAATGGCTCGGCTGAGCAGGGCGCGAATCCGGCGATGGCCGGCGATGGTGCTGAACGGCATCAGTCTCGGGACGACGGATCGTAGCATGCGACTGCGCACCGTCTGACCACCGGTACGATGGGTCGGACGCTCAACGGAACAGGTGCAGAGCGTGAAGGAAACCGGAGGGCGGCGTCATCGGATCTGGCTCGTGCTCCGGGATGATCGCCTATCGGGGGACACACCACTCGGGGAATCGCGTGAGTGGCGGGGTCGACGGGGCTCGAACCCGCGGCCTCCGGCGTGACAGGCCGGCGCTCTAACCAACTGAGCTACGACCCCGATTAGGTTGTGCGTCTGGCCCGGGCACCGCTGGTGGGCGGTACAGGATTCGAACCTGTGACAGCCGGCGTGTAAAGCCGGTGCTCTACCGCTGAGCTAACCGCCCGGCTGGCCGCGACTGTCGTGACCAAAGACCTCGATTATAGCGACAGAACAATACGGAGCGCAAGCAACGAAAAGCCCAGAACCAGCCCGATCACCGCACGATACTCATGGTTCCGCACGGCCCGCTCGAGGCTGAAGGCGCGCACGACCCGCGTGCTCTTCGAGGTGCGATAGTCGTCGTACGCCGACCCGAATGTCTGACGGAGAAAGGCCTCTTCGGTGCGCACCGCGGCGCCAATGGTGACCGTCATGTAGATGGCCGTCACCACGCCCACCACCACGCTGTGGCTGGCCACGACGGCACCGAGTGCCAGCAACGACGACCCGACGTAGAGCGGGTGCGGCAGGAAGCGGTACGGCCCAGATTGCGTGACCTCGCGGCTCTTCTCCAGATGGCCGGCGGCCCACACACGCAGGGCCTCGCCGACAATCGCCACCGCGAACCCGACCCGCCACGATGCCCAGGTGGGCGCCGCAAAGAACACCGCCACCAGGGCTGTGACATACCCAAGGCGCACGCGCCATCGCGCCAGACGCTGCAGCATGGTCAGACCCGCCCATCCAGGCGCCGGGTCACCGCCGCCAGTACTTCGTTCACATCAATCTCCCCGATGCACGGCCGCGCGCGGCGGCATCGCCGTTCATACAGGCACTCGCACACGTCGGTGCGTGCCACCGTCAGGTCCCGGGCGTCCCACGGCCCGTTGCGTTCACATCGTGTGGGGCCGAAAAGGGCGACCACGGGTGTGCCGACCGCCGCAGCCAGATGCAGTGGCCCCGTGTCGCCAGACACCATCATCCGTGCGCCGGCAGCCACCGCCACCATGTCCGGAATGCTGGTCGGCGGTGCCAGACGCGCAGCGCCGTCAGAGGCTTGCACCACGGCTTCGGCCAGCGCCTGCTCGTCAGGCCCCCACAACACCACCGACGCCATTCCCTGCTGCTCTCGCAGACGGCTCGCCAGCGCGCCGAACCGTGCGGCCGGCCAGCGCTTGTTCGGCCAGGCCGCGCCGGGATTGAGCAGCACATAGGGTTGCCCGCGCAACTCCGAGGCGAGCTGCGCGGCGACGGCTGACGCCGGAGTCGTCAGCGGAAACTGCACGGTGCGACTGTCGGCGCCGACCGCGGCGCAGAAGGCGAGGTTCTTGTGGATGACGTGGGCGACCTCGCCTGGGTCCACGCTCTCATCGTAAAAGAAACGGGCGGCCGGTTCCCGCAGATGAGCGCGGGTGAATCCGAGCGTGCGCCTGGCACCGGCGGCCCGCGCGAGCACGGCCGACTTCACCAGCCCTTGCAGGTCCAGCGCCACGTCGTACCCGGCCTGGCGGAGCAGCCCGAGCCCCTCGACGACGTTGCCCCGCCGACCGGTGTGCCAGACTCGCGTGTCGACGGGGATCACGGTGTCGACCCCTCGCACCAGGCTGACCAGGGAGACGTAGGCCGGATGGGTCACCCAGTCGATCCGCGCCGCGGGAAACGCGGTCCTGAGTGCCGCCGCCACGGGCATGGCATGCACGATGTCCCCGAGCGAGCCAAGCCGCACCAGCAGGGCGCGGTTCACGCCTGGCGCCCGAGACGCGCGACCAGTTCGCTGGTGGAGTGGTCCTTGGGATCCCCCACGATGACCGTCCGTCCTCCATACGCCGCCACGACGGCCCGCTCCGGCACGGCCTCGGCCGTGTAGTCGGTGCCCTTGCAGTGGACGTCTGGCCGCAGCCTCTCGATGAGGGGGGCGGGCGATGCGCCCGGAAAGATGACCACGTAGTCGACACACCGGAGCGCAGCCACAATCTCGGCCCGCTCCGCGTCGGGCATCACGGGCCGGTCCGGTCCCTTGAGCGCGCGCACAGATGCGTCGTCGTTGATGCCCACCACCAGCACATCACCCTCGGCCGCGGCGCCCTCGAGGTACCGGACATGGCCGACGTGCAGCAGGTCGAAGCAGCCGTTCGCGAGCACGACCGTGCGGCCCTCCTGCTTCAGCGCCGAGGCACGCTCCAGCAGGGCCGCTTCCCGGATCACTTCACCCACGGTCGCGTCCCCGCGGCACCAGATCCATCAGCACGGCCCGCCGCAGTTCACCAGCCGAGACGGTGGCGGTGCCGCGCTTCATCACCACGATGCCACCGGCATAGTTCGCCAGCCGCGCCGCCTGCTCGACGGTGGCGCCGGCCGCAATCGCCAGCGTGGCGGTCGCCATCACGGTATCGCCGGCACCTGTCACGTCCGCAATCTCGTCCGAGCCGAAGATGGGCAGGTGCACCGTGGTCCGGTCCGGCTCGAACAGGGCCATGCCGCGGCTGCCGCGTGTCACCAGCACGGCCGCCATGCGGGTCTGCGCCAGGATGGCGCGCCCGGCCCGCTCGAGAGCCCGCGGGTCGTCGTCGATCCGGATGCCGAGCGCCTGCTCCACTTCCGATTCGTTCGGCGCGCACAGCGTCAGGCCGCGGTAGCTGAGCAGGCGGTAGCGGGTATCGAGCAGCACGGGACTGCGGCGTGCCACGCCACCTGCGCGTCCGGCCGGTCTGGCGGCCGCGCGCAGCTTCGAGACCAGCGCCGGGGTCACCAGGCCGGACCCGTAGTCGGACACCAGCACGGCATCACACCCGTTCACCGCCGCGAGCGCCGCGGTGGCAAAGGTCTGTCGGCTCTTCGCGGTGACCGCCTGACGCGTGCCTCTGTCGATGCGGACAATCTGCTGTCGCGCCGAGTGGATGCCACCTGCCAGGATGCGCGTCTTGACCGTGGTGGACCGTGACGTGTCCCGGATCACGCGGCGGCGGTCCACCGCTGCGGGCAGGGCCTCGAGCAGGCGGGACCCGGGTTCGTCCGCGCCAATCAGCGAGGCCAGTCGCACGGTGCCGCCCAGCGACGCCACATTGCATGCCGCATTGCCGGCGCCGCCGGGAATCACCTCGGTCGAGGCGTACTCCAGAATCAGCACGGGCGCTTCACGCGAGATGCGCTCGACCTGGCCATAGACGAACTCGTCCGCCACCACGTCGCCGACCACGGCAATGCGGCGCCCTTCCAGGCGGTCGATGAGCGCGAGATACGCGTCCGGTGCGGTTACCCGTTCCATACCGTCGATGAGGATAGCATCGGGCCGCGGCGCGGTCGCTCCGGCAGGGTCACGAGAGCAGGGCGTCCAGCGAGGCCCGGACACGCGCTGGCGTGATGCCGGCCAGACATGGATGCCCGCTCACGTTGCAGGTCCGGCGGAAACAGGGACGGCATGCGACGGGGTTCGTCAGCACCAGCGCCCGCGCGCCCGGCCGAACGGTCGGCGCCGTCAGCCGCTCGTCCGTCGGGCCGAACAGGCCGGCCACCGGCACGCCGAGTGCCGCGGCAATGTGCATGATGGCCGAGTCGTTGCCCACGCAGGCACTGGCAAGTGCCACCATGCCGACCGTGACGGGCAACGTCATCTCACCAATCAGATCAATGACCCGACCAGCCGTCTCTGGCGGCAGCTCGGCGCGAACAGCCCTGGCTGTCTCCAGATCCGCACGCCCCCCGACGAGCACACAGCGCAGACCAGGAGTCCCGGACAGCATCGCCGCCAGCGCCGCCACGTGTCGGGCCGGCCACTGTTTGGCAGGCCCAAAGGCCGTCGCGGGTGCGATGACCACGAGGCGGTCGTCGGGCCCATGACCTCGGGCGGCCAGCAGGGCACGCGCGTCATCGAGCACGGCGGCCGGCAGGACCAGCCTCGGTTCGGCAGGCCCACGCGCCACGCCGAGCCGCTCAGTGAGGGTCTGGTAGTACTCGGCCTGCCGGCAGGGCGTCGGCGGGAGGGCGGCGCGGCGGGTCAGCAGCAGGCTGCGACCGTCGCGCGCATAGCCCCAGCGCTCCGGAATACCGGCCCGCCAGGCCAGCCACGCTGCACGAAACGAATTCGGCAGCAGCACCACCCGGTCGAAGCGGCCTGCCGCCACGGTGCGCACCTGTTGGCGGAGCGTGCCCTCGAGCGCGATGACCTCGTCGACGCCGGGCACGAGGGACAGGAAGGCCGGCAACGGCGGCCGCGCGGCCACCGCCAGGTGGGCCGACGGAGCGGCGCGCCGGAGGTCCGCCAGGGCGGGCAGCGCCATCACGGTGTCGCCCAGCCAGTTCGGCGCCAGCACCAGCAGCCGCTCAGACATCAGCGGACCGCGGGCCCCGGAGACGGGCCTGCGCCTCGGCGCGGGCACCGGCCAGCAGATTCAGCAACCATGGCAGGAACTCGTCTTCAGGCGTGATCGCCACCTCAATCGGCACGAAGACGAACGGCACCCTGGCCGCAGCAATGGCAGCCTGCACCTCAGGAACCCCGTGCATGCGGACCGCATCCTTGCCAGTCGTCACCACGGCTGCCGCTCCCGCACCCAGAGCCTGGGCCGCAGCTGCCGCAATCTCCGACGGCGTGAACCAGTGGTGATCCCCGAATGGCTGATTGGCCACCACACGACAGCCGAGCCCATTCACCGTGGCCACAAACCGCTCCGGCCTGGCAATGCCCGAGAGCGTCATCACCGGCATGCCCGGAACCAGAGAGAACGGTTCTCCAAAGGGCATGACCCGGGCTGGTGGTCTGGCGGTCAGCACGGCCTCGAACAGGGGCAGGCCCGTCGGCGCCCCGGCCACCTCGGCGCCAGTCGCGATGATGGCCGTGGCGGCACTGGCCACCGTCGCCGGCTCGCGGAGACGCCCCGCTGGCAGCACCGGCTCGCGCATATCGTCGGGTGCGACCAGAAGCAGATCGATGTCACGGGCGAGCGCGTGGTGCTGAAATCCGTCATCCAGCAGATGGACGGTGCAGCCGAGTTCCTGTTCGGCCACAAGACCGGCACGATGGCGGTCCGCGCAGACCAGCACCGGAATGCCAGGCAGGGCGCAGGCCAGCATCTGCGGTTCGTCACCCGACATCTCGACCGGCGCCAGCACACCCGTGGTGTCGCTGACCACCAGCACCCCGTCGGTCGTCACCCGGCGGGCATAGCCCCGGCTCAGAATGGCGGGGCGCTCGCCGTGTGCCTGGAGGAGCCGCGCGAGATGCGCCACCACCGGCGTCTTGCCGCTGCCACCAACGGTCAGGTTACCGACGCTGATGACCGGACGAGCCAGGCGACGACGCGCCTCGGGATGGGCGGCGTACCACGACCGTCGCCACGCAGCGACCTGCCCATAGATGACGCTGAGCAGCGACAGGACGGCGTTCGCCGGACGCGTGCCTGGCGCGTCCGGGCCCGGGGTCACGGCACCACGCGGAACGGGAGCACGTCTCCCCGACCGCGGCCATCAGCGGGAAGCAGGCCGAGCAGCACGTCCATGGTCTTGTGGCGGGCGCCACGGTTGGCATCCACCAGGGCCTTGGCGGCCGCACCGAGTCTGGCCCGCAACACGGGATCCGCCACCAGGGAGACCATCGTCTCTTCAAGTTCGCCGACGGACTCCACCTGGATGGCCGCGCCATTCTGCCGGAACGTCTCGGCGATCTCGGCAAAGTTCTGCATGTAGGGGCCAAAGACGATTGGCCGCCCGAAGAGGGCCGGTTCCAGGATGTTGTGCCCCCCCCAGGGCACGAGGCTGCCGCCCACAAACACCGCCGTCGCAATCTGGTAGACCTGCGCCAGTTCACCGATGGTGTCGAGGACCACCGCGTCGGCCCGTGGTTCGCTGTCGATGGCCAATTCCGTCCGCCGCACGGTGTTCAGGCCCTCCTGACGGCACAGCCGCACGACATCGCTGAAGCGCTCGGGCTGCCTGGGTGCAATGACCAGCAGGGCGCGATTGCCGGCGGTGCGCACCCGGTGGAAGGCCTTCAGCACGGCCTCTTCCTCGCCCTTCAGGGTGCTGCCAGCCACGATGATGGGACGCGAGCCGGTGATGCGGAAGAAGCGGAGCACCCGCTCCCGCCCACGGCCCGGCATCGGCGCCTCCTCCAGCGAGTCGAACTTCAGGCTGCCACTCACCGACACCCGCAGGGGATCGGCGCCAAGGTCGATGAGACGGCGGGCCGTCTCTTCCCCCTGGGCGCAGAACTGGTCCACATCGGCCAGCACCCGCCGGAACAGGGGACGGACCAGCCGGTAGCGCGGGTACGAACGATGCGAGATGCGGGCGTTGACCACCGCGGTCCGGATGCCTCGCCGCTGGCATTCGCGCAGCAGGTTCGGCCAGATCTCCGTCTCCATCGCGATGAACAGCCTGGGCCTGACGATGTCGAGGGCCCGGCGGACGGTGAAGACCCAATCGAACGGAAAATAGAAGACCCCATCCACGTCGCGGAGGTCGCGACGCGCCAGTTCCTGCCCGGTCCTCGTGGTCGTGGAGACAAACAGCTTGAGGCGCGGGTACTGCCGACGCAGGTCCGCCAGCAGTGGTCTGGCGGTCAGGACTTCACCGACGCTGACGGCGTGCAGCCAGATGGAGGATTCGCCGTCCAGGTTCAGCGACACGGGCAGCCGCCCGAGGCGCTGTCCCAGGCTGCCGACGTACTTCTGGTGCCGCAACGCCTGATACACGAAGTACGGCGAGGTCAGCAGCAACAGGATGGCGGTGAAGAAGCTATAGAGGACGTACACCTGAATCCTGCAGGACAGTCACGGAAGACGTGAAGGAGCGTGGCGAGTATAGCGCCGGGCGAGGCAGCCTTCAAGGAAACGCTGCACACCCACAACTTCGTAAACACGCTACAATTTCGGGTGTAAATCTTGGCGCTGCAACAGGATGTGATCATCACGCCCTGGCGCGGCCGCAGTCCGGACCCACGCCGCGGACCGGCCCTGCACTGACTGACGAAGACACGCTCCGGGACCTTGCCGGAACGGGGATGACCACGCTGGGAGGCGTAATGGCAGTGAAAGTCGGCATCAACGGGTTCGGACGGATCGGGCGGAACATCATGCGCGCCGCGCTGGGAAAGGCGGACATCGAGATCGTGGCGGTGAACGACCTGACGAGCGCCGCGACCCTGGCCCATCTGCTGAAGTACGACTCCGTGCTGGGCAATCTCAACGCCGATGTCACCGCTACCGCCGACGGCATTGCGGTGGATGGGCGCGAGTTCAAGGTCCTCTCCCAGAAAGACCCGGCGGCCCTGCCCTGGAAGGACATGGGCGTGGAGGTGGTGTTCGAGTCGACCGGCATCTTTACCGGTCGTGACGGCGCGGCCAAGCACCTCACCGCAGGCGCCAAGAAGGTCATCATCACGGCCCCGGCGAAGAACCCGGACGTGACGGTGGTCCTCGGCGTCAACGAGGGCAGCTACGACCCTGCCACGCACCACATCATCTCGAATGCGTCGTGCACGACCAACTGTCTGGCGCCCATTGCCAAGGTGCTGAACGAACAGTTCGGCCTCGTCAAGGGACAGATGACGACGGTCCACTCCTACACGAATGACCAGCAGCTGCTGGACCTGCCGCACAAGGATCTGCGCCGGGCCCGCGCGGCCGCGCTGTCGATGATCCCGACGACCACCGGCGCCGCCGCCGCCGTGGGCGAAGTCCTGCCGGAGCTGAAGGGTCGACTGGACGGCATCTCGATCCGCGTCCCGACACCGAATGTGTCCGTGGTGGACCTGGTGGCGTTGCTGGGCCGGAAGGTCACGGCTGAAGAAGTGAACGCGGCGTTCACCGCAGCGGCGAACGGTCCGCTGAAGGGCATTCTCGCGGTGTCGCACGCGGAGCTGGTCTCGATCGACTTCCGCGGCAACCCGCACTCCTCCATTGTTGACGCGCCCTACACCAAGGTGATGGACGGCGACTTCGTGAAGGTGCTCTCGTGGTACGACAACGAGTGGGGCTATTCGAACCGCTGCGTCGACCTGCTGGAGCAGATCGTTCGCAGGGGCCTGTAAACGCGTCGCACGCCGGCGGGAACTGACGTGGCCAAGACATCGATTTCGCAACTCGACCTGCGCGGCCGGCGCGTGTTCGTCCGTGTCGACTTCAACGTCCCGCTGAAGGGCGGCGTCATCGGCGACGACACCCGCATCCGGGCGTCGCTGCCCACCATCCAGTACGCGCTGGAGCACGGCGCGACGACCGTCGTGCTCGCCTCGCATCTCGGACGGCCCAAGGGTACGCCGAATGCCGAGATGAGCCTGCGGCCGGTGGCGACGCGCCTGGCCGAGCTGCTGGGCGTGCCGGTGCGCTTCTCGGACACCTGCTTGGGCGAGGCCGCCGTGGCAGCCTCCCGCGAGCCGGGCGTGGTGCTGCTGGAAAACCTCCGCTTCCATGCAGAGGAGGAGCGGGACGACGCCGGTTTTGCGGCTCAGCTCGCAGCCCTGGCGGATGTCTATGTGAATGACGCCTTCGGCGCGGCGCACCGGGCCCATGCGTCCGTCCATGCCATCGTGCCGCTGATGCACGATGCCGGCGCCGG
>JAKFYA010000375.1 GCA_021731095.1 Acidobacteriota bacterium
TCGAACTGCCAGAACATCGGACCGCGCACGCTGTTGCGGGCGGCGTTCCCGAATGGCTGGCTTGCGTCGGTCGGCGTCGAGACGCAGGCCTTGTTGAACCAGTTGGTGATGGCGCGTTCAGAGGCCGGCGCGAGGGCGTCGCAGGTGACGTTCGCGCGGTAGTTGTTGGCGCCGCGGAAGTCCTGGGCAATGCCGGACACCAGGAAGGCAGCGCCCGGGCTGTAGGTCAGCGTGACCGGCTCTCCGGTGAACGCCGTGTTCACGCCGGCCAGCTGCCATCCACCAATGAGGGCGTCGACCGCACGCGAAGTGGCGGACCCCCAGCGCTGCCCACGGCCGAACGGCAGCGACCAGACAAAGCTGGTAGTGCTGTTGTAGGGCTGGTGATAGTTGGACAGACCGAAGTCGGCCGCCATGTTCCGGAAGTCCTGCGGCGCCGGGAAGTTGCCGTTGGAGTTCTCCAGTGACTGGGAGCCATTGTCCTTCGTTTCGGACAGGGTCAGCGAGCTCAGGACCGTCAGGTCACGGCTGGCGCGCCACTCGAATTTCATCTGCAGCGCCTTGTAGCGCGACTTGCCGCCATTGAACGCATAGGTGATGTCCGAGAACGCCGGGTTCGGGCGGCGGTCCTGCAGCGGGATGGTGCCGGCCGTGTTGTTCGGCGTCGCCTGATTGTAGTTCGCAAACAGGAGCAGGTCGTCCGCGCGATTGCCGACCCAGGCCACGTCCAGCATCATGTCGCGCCGCAGCTGGCGCTGGGCCGAGATGTGCCAGCTCTGCACGGGGCTGGAGTGATAGTCAGTCGGCATGTAGGTGATGTTGGCCGTGAGCGGATTGAACTGTGACGGATCCGCCAGGCGCGCCGGGTAACCCTGTTCGGTCGGCACGAAGGTGGATGCCGATGGATTGGTCTGGTTGACGACGGCATTGACGACCTGCGGGCCATTGATGGGCAGGATGTCTCCGCCGCCCGCGCGGTTGAAGTGCGAGTAACTCACGCCATATCCGCCACGAACCACAGTTCCTGGCGCCACCGTGTAGGCGAAGCCTACGCGTGGTCCGAGGTTGTTGCGGTCCGGGTTGACCAGCGCGCGGTCCTTCAACGAGCCGTCCTTGGCGAGCACCATCGTGTTGGTCGCCGGGTTGAAGTTCGACAGGATGTTGTCGCGTTCCCAGTTCGGCGTGGCGTACTCGTAGCGGAGGCCGGCATTCAGCGTCAGGCGATCGGTCAGACGCCAGTCATCCTGCACGTAGGTGAAGTGCATGTTGCGACGGAGGTTGGCCACCAGCACACTGCTGAGCGCGTACTGGGCGCGCAGACCGAGGGCGAAGTCTGCCAGATTGTAGAGCGTGCTGGCTGCGACGCCGGTCGGCCGGCTGAACTGTCCGTTGTAGGTATCGCGGCCGTAGAGCGGGTTGACGTCCTGCACTTCCGTGTTGATGCGCTGGAACTCGTATCCAGCCTTCAGCGAGTGGGCATCCATCGTCCAGCTGTAGTTCAGTTTCGGGTTGTAGACGGTCGGATACTGCCACTGGGGATTGGTCGCCTGGCGTCCCAGGTCCGAGTACCCGGTGATGACCTGCGTTGGCAGCCCGCCGGCGATTCTCGCGTCGGTCGGCAGGCCCGTCAGGCCGAACTGTTCCAGCGCACCGGCCGACCCAAGAGCCGGCGGATTCTTGCCGGCTTCGGTCGTCGAGTAGCCCATGCGCACCTCGAGGAGCGACGTGCCGGAGAGCACCCAGGTCGCGCCGAGCACGAGCTGTCGGTTCTTCGCGTAGATGTCTCCGTTGCCGGCGCCGCCGGAGGGCAGCGGAAGGTTGGGCTGGTCGAAGGTGGCGAGATTGCGGAAGCCGTACCGGCCGAAGAGGGAGAAGGCATCGCTGACCCGTAGGTCCACTTTGCCGTCAGCTTTGTCCGAATCGGCCGTGAACTCCTGCAGCAGGCTGTAGTTGTTCGCGTTGCCAGCCGCCGTGGTGGCTGGAAGACCCGCCAACACCTTGCGGGCGAAGGCCGTCATCGGGAGCGGTGTGCCTGCGGCATACGTGATGCCAGTGCAGGGATCGCGCACGTCCACAGCAAAGATGCCCTGCCGCTGGAGGGGCGTGGCAATGGATGAGAAGCTGGTCGTCTTGCGGGTCTGGCGCAGTCCTTCATAGTCGGCGAAGAAGAACGCCTTGTTCCGGACGATCGGGCCACCGACCACGCCACCGTACTGGTTGCGGTCGAGCGTTGGCTTGCCGGTAGCCGGCTTGAAGAAGCCAGTCGCATTCAGGGAGGTGTCTCGCAGGAACTCCCAGCCGGTGCCATGCACCTGATTGGTGCCGCTCCTGAAGGCCACGTTGATCGTGGCGCCGGCGGCGCGTCCGTACTCGGCGCTCATGTTGTTGGTGACCACCTTGAACTCGCTGATGGCGTCCGGTGCCGGCTGCATGACCTGGTTCGAGAACCCCTGGTTGCTCGTGCCGTAGGCGTTGTTGTCGACACCATCAATCAGGTAGTTGTTGAACGTGCTCCGGAGACCATTCACGTTGAAGGCTCCTTCGCGAGGCGTATTGCCTGTTGTCAGTGACGACGCGGCGGTCTTCACGCCTGCGGTCAGCAGCGCCAGAGACGAATACTCCCGTGAGATGAGGGGGAGTGCCCGCGTCTGGTCGCCGGAAATGACCTGTCCGCGCTGGCTGGTCTCGGTATCCAGGAGAGGCAGGGTCGCCGTCACCTTGACCTGCTCGGTCACCTGTCCGACGGCCATCTGCAGGTCCAGGCGGAGTCTGGCGGCCACTTCCACCCGCACGTTGTCGACCAGGGCCATGGAGAAGCCGGACTTCTCGGCGGTCAGCAGATACACGCCAGGCTTGACGGTGAAGAACTCGAAGTCGCCGTTGGTGCCACTGGCCTTGCGGACCGCGACGCCGGTGGCCGTGCTTGTCAGCGTGACGACGGAGTCAGGCACCACGGCGCCAGACGCATCGCGAACCGTGCCAACCACGGTCCCCGTATCGAACTGGGCGTGGGCCACTGAGGCTGACAGGAAGAACAGCAGCGTGGCTGCAAGAATGCGAAGGGACGACACACTGGGCATGAGCACCTCTGGATGACGGAGTGAGTGCTCAGGCTATGGGGCAGGTGTGACGGTCCGGTGATCGCGCTGTGAAGCGGCGGGAACATCAGCCGAGTCACGCAATTTGCAGCAATGACGACGCGTTGTCACGTCGTGGCCGCACGCTGGGGCCATCGCCTCGACGGTGGCCGGACATCTGCGGACCGCGGGCGCGAGGAGGAGGCGAGATGTCGTCCGAGGCCCGCGTCGCCATCTTCAGCGATAACGACTTCAACAAGGCCAATGGTGTGACCACCACCCTGTCGGCGTTGTTGGCCCACGCGCCCCCAGAGGTGCAACCCCGCATCTATACCGCCTCCGCCTTCTCGGCTGACCACCGCGAATTCCTGTCGATCAGGTCGATCGGGATACCGGAGCCATTGATCGACGGGCCATCAACCTACCTGCCGCCCATCCGCCGCTTCCTGGCGCACGCCCGCGAGGACCGGATCAACCTGGTCCATGTGGCCACGCACGGCGTGTTGGGTGCGGCGGCCCGCTATGTGGCTGCGACGCTGGACCTGCCCTCCGTCGGGACCGTGCCGGCGGCGCTCGCGAATCGTGCAAGCAGACTGGCGGCCTCACCGGCCCGGCTCGGCCTGCTGCGGACAGCCATCAGTCTGGCTTACGGAGGTTGCACCAGCGTGTTGGTGCCAACCGACGCCACGCGTCGGCTGATGCTGGCATCCGGCCTGGCGCCGCATCGCGTGCAGCTCTGGCCGCGCGGCGTGGACACGCAACTCTATTCGCCGGTGGCACGGTCCCTGTCGTTGCGCGAAGTCTGGGGAGCCTCCGAGTGGTGCCCGGCGCTGCTCTATGTGGGCAAGGTCGAGGCGAACTGTGGGCTGGGTCTGCTGCCGCGCCTGGCCGAGCGCCTGCAGCGCATGGGTCTGGCTCATCGCTGGGTCGTGGTGGGGGAGGGTGCCATGCTGCCCGACTTGAAGGCCCGGATGCCTGACGCCGTGTTCACCGGGCTGTTGTCGAGGGTCGATCTGGCCAGGACGTGCGCATCGGCCGATGTGCTGGTGTGCCCGAGCCGCGGTGCGACCGTGGGTGGCATCGTGCTCGAGGCCCAGGCCAGTGGGCTGCCGGTCGTCATGTCGGCTTTCGCGACGCCTCACGAACACATGGTCGATGGGCGCACGGGCGTGGTGTGTGACGGGGACGATGTCGACACCTGGGCCGGGGCCATTGCCTCTGTTGTCGGAGACAGGAGGAGGCGCGAGGACATGACGCACGCTGCAGTAGCCTATGCCACCACCCGCACCTGGAGGCGCGCGCTGAAGCCCATCTACGATGCGTATCTGACGAGCCTCGGTGGCACGGTGCCGGCCGTGGCGAGTGCGCCTCCCGTGGTGGCGTCGCCTGATCGGAGGGCGTCATGAGCAACGAGCCCACTACGCTGCGCGGTGTGCTGCTGTGGATCTGCGCCGACCCATGGTCGGCACTCGCACGGCGGTGGAACTACAAAAGCGCACTGCTGAGCGCGCTGTCCCGCGGGGCCATGTTCTTCACGGTGAACCTGGCGGCTGGGCTTGACGCGGCGTTGGCCGCGCTGTTGGTGGAATGCGTGTTTCGCGTGTCGACGGCCGGGTTCTACGGTGCGTTGACCCAGGCGTTCCGCAACGTGCGTCCCGAGCGCGTCGGGACGGTGGCCACGATGCTGCTCCTCCCGGCGGTGTGTCATAGCCTCGAACTGCTGGTCCATTGGTCGTCCGGGACGGAGCGTCTGGCGGCGAGCATTGCCGCGTCGGCCGCCTTTACCGCCGTGTCAACGGCCTTCCACCTGTTTGCGATGCGTCAGGGTGTCTTCGTCGTGGGCGAGGAAGGTCGGCCATTGCAGGAAGACCTGAAGCGGGTGCCTCGTCTCATGGTGGGCTTTGTGCGTGGCGGTGCGAGGGGCGTGGCCGCCACGGCCATGCGGGTCGTGGACGGGCAGTGGTGAAGACACTCCACCTGACCAACGCGTACCACGAGACGTCTGGAGGCATCCGGACGTTCTACGGCGCGCTCCTGCGGGAGGGAGTCGAGCTCGACCGCGAAGTCGTGCTCGTGGTCCCGGGTCCCGTCAGTGGCGTGCAAACCGTCGGGCGAGGTCGCATCTACACCGTCGCGGCGCCTCATGCGCCCGCATTCGACCGGCGCTACAGGCTGCTCCTGCCCCATCGGTACCTGCCGGCGGTTAATGCCGAGATTGTCCGGATACTCGAATTGGAGCAGCCGGACCTTGTGGAAATCTGTGACAAGTACGCGTTGCCCTACCTCGCCGCCATGCTGAGGAAAGGGTGGCACCGTCGAGTGGGACGTCCGACGCTGGTGGGACTCAGCTGCGAGCGGTTCGACGACAACATGGCCGCGTATCTGTCGACCTCGTCAGTCGCGAGACGCTTTACCCAGTGGTACATCAGGCACATCTACGGCCCACCATTCGACTTCCATGTGGCCGTGTCGGACTACACGGCAGGAGAGCTGCGTGAGGCGCTGCCAGACCGGGAACCGGACTTCATCCGGACCCTGGGCATGGGTGTATCGGCGGCGGCATTCGGACCGAAATATCGTTCGCCGTCGATGCGGGCACAGATGCTGAAGGCGGCCGGGGGAACCGGGGCCAGCGTGCTGCTGGTGTACGCCGGACGTCTGTCACCTGAGAAAAACCTGCCGCTGCTGATCGAGGCCATGAGACACCTGCGAAAGACGGACTCCCGTGACTTCCGTCTCGCAATTGCCGGAGGAGGCCCACTGGAGGCCTGGTTGCGAGAGCAGGACCGGGTCGAGCTGGGGCGGCGTATCCACTGGTGCGGTGTCCTCGACCCGGCCAGCCTGGCGACGCATCTGGCGAGTGGCGACGTGTTCATCCATCCCAACCCGCGTGAACCGTTTGGCATTGGGCCACTGGAGGCCATGGCCTCAGGGGTGCCAGTGGTCGTGCCTCGGGCCGGCGGTGTCCTGGCCTATGCCAATGACCGCAATGCGTGGCTCGCGACACCGACGGGAGCCGACTTCGCACGGGCGATACGTGCCGCGACAGATGGAGACGCAATGCGGGTGGCGACTGCCATGCAGACTGCGGGGACCTTCGACTGGGGAGAGGCGGCGCGACGGTACTTCGCGCTCTATGACGAGCTGCATGCGCGGCAGCAGGCGCGCATGAGTGGCGGTGTTCGGCATGACGCCTCAGGCCGGCAGGATCTGGTGCTGGCAGAGAAGCAGGGATGACGCGTCAGGTGCGTCCGTGAACTGCGCCGGGGCTGATGAACGTCCTGCCGGAACTTGATCAGGTGCAGGGATTTCGCTATATCGTGCTGCGGGAGACAGGTTCTGATGGCATCGGAACGTGGTTGGGTCGGTCCCGTCATCCCCTATCAGAGCGTGGAAGGAGACGAGCGCATGTCACAGAACATCAGTTCCATGTTGTTGCCTGAGTTCGAGCACGAAATTGCCACCACCAGACGGGTCCTGGAACGGCTCCCAGAGGACAAACCCGAGTTTCGCCCTCATCCGAAGTCGATGACGCTGGCGCGCCTGGCAGGTCATGTCGCCGAGATCCCTCTGTGGGCCGTGGTCACGCTGCTGCAGCCCGAGTTTGACGTGGCGCCGGTCGACGGCCCCCGGATGGAAGCACTGGTGATGACGGACCGAAGCAGCCTGCTGATGGATTTTGACGCGAAGGTCCAGCAGGCCCGTGACCTCCTGGCGGCGGCCAGCGACGAGTATCTGATGCAGCCCTGGTCACTGAAAAGTGGTGGGCAGACCGTGATGGCCATGCCTCGCGCGGCGGTGATGCGGAGCTTCGTCCTGAACCACCTGGTCCACCACCGGGCCCAACTGGCCCTCTATCTCCGCATGAATGACGTGCCCGTGCCGTCCATCTACGGACCGTCGGCAGACGAAGGCGCGATGTAGCCATCTGCGACCACGGCGCCTGCGTCCGGTCAGGACCGGGTGTAGGCGTCGTGCCGTCGGGTCAGGAAGTGGGTCGCCGCAAGGGCGTCCAGCACCGCCGCGCAGGTGGCGGGCGCGAGTGACCAGAGTCGCATCGCCTGGTCGACGGTCAGTTTCAGTCCCGGCATTTCGAGAAACTCGGCGCGAACGCGGGCAACCAGGTCAGCCGAGGCCTCCCCCGTGGTCGTGGTCTCGTCGGGTGAACTCATACTGCAGTTCTAACGCGCCCGTATGACGGAGACGTTGTCCTGGGATGACAGCCACGAAAACTCCGACGCCTGGGCATCAGGCCGGTAGGTGGCGCTGAGGATGACCGGGCAAGCGCATCCGGCCACCTGGCCCTGGACGGAGTTCACGGAGCTGCACCTGCCGGCCAGCCTCGTGCCACGGGTCGGGGCAGTCGCGCCCGTGGAGTTCCAGCACACGTGAATGAATCAGACCGGTGTCAGGGCGGCAGGCAACGTAGACCGTGCAGCCGCAGTCCAGGGTCAGGGTATGGGACATACGCATCCCGTATACCCGACTGGCGCGTCATCCCGGCGACTGGCCGGTCTCACCCAGGTAACGCGCCTGCCGGATCTCTGTTACGGCGTGTTTACTTGAATTAACACAGATTTAACACTAACGTCGCTCTTCAGTTGCTCACATGTGAGCGTCAGGGCGCCATCTTCCGAAAGGTAGCGTCCCTCCTGAGGTCAAAGGAGGCTGGGAATGCATCGAGGACTACCCTGGATTCATGGGGTGTGCTGGGTCGTGGCACTGGGGCTGTTGGCCTCTTCCGCCAGTATAGATACGGCGGCGGCCAAACCAGAGCCAACGCCGTTCGAGTCGGCTCACCCGGCGCTTCGCTCCAGCTTGCAACGCATTGCCGCCGGAAGCCGGCTGTGGCGGGATGCCATGGGCCTCCTGGACGGGACAGGCCGCAGGGCTGTCCTGGTGACCCCTGATCAGGTGCGTGTGCAGGACCGTGGCGAAGGCGGGCGCCGTCGTGGATTCGACCCGGGCGTCGTCGCGGAGGTCGCTCCAGTGCCGACGGAGGACTCCCGCGTCCAGGAGGTGCTGGTGGTGGTGAATCTGCCATTGCTGCAGCGCGCATACCACGAGCGGCCCAATGCGTCGTACGACGAGTGGACACGTGACCTCGACCGCATCGTCATTCACGAGGTGTACGGTCATGCCGTTCCGTATCTCGTCGCCGGAAGCCTGTCTGGTCGCTGCCCGGATCCGATGCCTGGACAGGCAGCAGAAGATGCCTGCGCCATCCGTCGGGAGAATGCCGTCAGGGAAGAGTTGGGCCTTGGCAGGCGCCTGGATGCCGGTCTCGCCGGTCTGGCGCTGATCGGACGCGATTCGTCGGCCCGCTGGGGCCAGCGCCTTCACTGAGGGCCAATCGTCGGTCACGGTGTCGTCGCCTAGAATGACAGGGTGTCGCCACTGCTTGAAGTGTGCGGACTCTTCCTGCGCCTCGGAGTGACGGCGTTCGGAGGTCCGGCTGCCCACATTGCTGTGATGGAGCAGGAGTGTGTCGTCCGGCGAGGCTGGATCACGCGCGAGCAGTTTCTGGACGTGCTGGGCATGTCCAACCTCATCCCGGGCCCAACGTCCACAGAACTGGCCATGCACGTGGGCTGGCACAGAGCTGGCTGGACCGGACTGATCGTTGCGGGTCTGTCCTTTATCCTTCCGTCCGCGCTGCTGGTCGCGGGCCTGGCAGGCATCTATGTCGAACTCGGACCCGTGCCGGCCTTTGCCGGACTCCTCCGGGCCGTAAAGCCGGTGGTGGTGGTGGTGGTGTGCCAGGCGCTGTTGGGGCTTGGCCGGGGGGCCCTGAAGTCTCCCAGGGTCATGGTGGTCGCAGCAGGCGCGGCGCTGGCCGTTGGTGCCGGCGCCAACGAAGCGGCCGTGCTGGTGGCCGCTGGCCTCGTGTCCATGCTGGTGTCTGTCGGTGGCGGGCGCGTGACGGCCGGCATCCTGATCACCGTTGCGTTCGCGGCAGGACTGTACGCCGAGGGGAGTGAGAACGGCATGGCCTTGTCGGCGGTCTTCGGCTACTTCGCCAGGACCGGCGCCGCGATCTTCGGGAGTGGCTATGTGCTCTTTGCCATTCTGCGCCACGATCTGGTCGAACAGGCACAGTGGATCACTGAATCTCAGTTGCTTGACGCCATTGCCATCGGACAGGTGACGCCTGGTCCCGTCTTCACAGCGGCAACCTTCATTGGATACATCCTGGCCGGGCCTGTGGGCGCTCTGGTGGCAACGGTCGGCATCTTCCTGCCGGCGTTTGTCTTCTCAGCGCTGAGCACGAGCCTGCTGCATCGCCTGAGGAACGCAGCGGGAGTCCGGGATTTCCTGGACGGAGTGAATGGGGCTGCCGTTGCGCTGATTGCCATGGTGGCCTGGGCGCTCGCGAGAGTCGCCATCGTCGATCCGCTCACCGCCGGCGTGGCGTTCGTGGCGGGCTGGCTCATCTGGTGGTGGCGCGTCAACTCGTCCTGGGTGCTGGCAGGCGCGGCTGTCGCCGGTGTGCTGCTGGGTTGATGGGCGACCTGCGGACTCAGTCGACGACGTAACTGAAGACCTTCCAGCGGCCGTCCTGCTCGAGCATGGAGCCGTAGAGCCGGAGCGTTGTGGGGTGGCCCTCGCTGTCCCGAACCTCGAGGGTCGCGCGTCTATGCACCTTGTAGGTGCGATAGTCCGTGACGGCCTCAAAGCGCATCGACACCAGCGTGAAGTGCCGGCCGCCCTGCGAGGCCAGGGTGCTGGCCAGCATGGCCTGGCTCTTCTGATGGAGATCGCCCCAGACATACGAGAAGGGAAGGTTGCGTTCGGGCCTGGCAGCCGGCAACTCTGGCCAGACATGGGCCTTGAACTCGGCCTCGTTCAGCGCGAGCTGTTCAAGTCCGGCGCGATCCCGGTGTTCGAGCGCCTCGAGCACACGAGACGCCACGGCCTCTGCTGACGGGCCCGCATGCTCAAGCGGGGACTGCGAGCACGCGGCTGTCAGGAGCAGTGAGGCGGAGAGAAGAGCAAGACAACGGGTATGCATCGGTCGGTGCCTCAGCGTACAAGAAAACGGGCGGACCGGTAAGGTCCGCCCGCCCCGTGTGCCTCGGGAGCGCGTGCTAGTTCTGCGGGAAGGCCGTCCAGCCGCTCATCCAGTTATGAGCCGGCGCCGGCGGGACGGCCCCGATGAAGGTCACCGTCTCGAAGAAGCCGTCGTTCGGCGGCTGAATCGGGGCCAACTGACCGCCAGCCAGGGTGGCGACGGATGATGGCTGGAAGTTCGGGTTCTCGTGGTTCGAGCAGCCAGTGGTTGAGACCCCGGGGTCCACGTTGGTCCGGATGCCGGGGAACCTGCCGCTGTTCACGAAGGTCATGACGCTGGCGTGCAGGGGCGTCGGAATGCCCCAGGCGACGCCGGCGCCCATCTGCGTCGTGCCGTTCTCGACCTGGCCCGTCGTGGCCGTGTTGCTGGTTTCCATCTGGAAACCCACCGTCTTGAAGCCGGTCACGAGGAAGTTGCGGAGCGTGAAGGCCGTGCCGCGGCGCAGATTGGCGCCGCGCGGGCTCTCGGCGCCTTCGTTGCGGTCCGGGTCTCCGCATAGCGTGATGTTGTAAATCTGTGGATTCGAGCGCGGCAACGAGTTGTTGTTGAATTCGTTGTTGTCCGCCTCAATCCCGTTGTCTGCATCATCGCCACGCTGGGTAATCGCGGCAAACTGTACGCGGCCGGTCCATCCGAACGTCCAGTCCAGGCTATCGTCCGCGGCATTGGACATCACCGCATGCTTCATGTCGACCGTGCCACCGAAGAACTCAATGGCGTCGTCTCGGCTCATGTGGGCCTGGACATAGTCGACCGTGGTGCCGCGACCGACTCCCTGAAACGCGATGCCGTTCAGCTCGTTGTCCGGGCTGAATTCAATGCCGGAGAACTCAACTCTGACGTACCGGAACACACCGCTGTTGTCGTTGGCGTCCGTTCCGCCGTAGACGCCCGTGTCACCTTCGCCAGCGCCCTCGCCACCCTCAAGGTTGATGGGGGCGCGGCCGTTGATGATGAGACCGCCCCAATCGCCACGGGCCCTCCGGCCAATGGGCTGGTCACTGGTGAACACGATGGGCGCGTCGGCCGTCCCGTTCGCCATCAGCCGACCGCCGCGTTCGACGATGAGGGTTCCCACAGAACCGGACTCTCCGACAATGCGGGTGCCGGCCTGGATGGTGAGCGTGCTGCCGCCACGGACAAACACGGCGCCTCGCAACACGTAATAGTTGGTGCTGACCCAGGTCTCGGTGGCCGCGACCTCACCGGTCACGACAACAACGGGCTTGTCGATACCAGGCACGGTCACGGGGGCGGCCTGCTCTGTCGACACCGGCACGGCGGACAATGCCAGCAGCGTGGCGCAGGCGAAGCCAGTAATGCCTCTCAGATACTGTTTCATGGTGTGCCTCTTGATGTGCTCGGGATGCATGCCTGGTCTCAGAAGGGGTTGAAGCTGGCCGACAGGGAAATCTGGCGGCCGACCTGGAAGAGGCGCTGCGTCTCTTCGACATTGAGCGTCTGGGTGAAGCGGTACTTCACGTCAGTCAGGTTCTCCATGTTGAGCCTGAGGCTCAGCCCCTTGATCCGCTGGGAGACCACGATGTCCAGCGCGCCGCGTCCCTGTTCGATGATGTCCGGTGCCTGGTTGGCACCCACGTCAGAGATGCGGTCGCCGAAGTAGTTGTAGAGCAGGCGCGTCGAGAATCCGGCGTGAACAAACTCGCCGGTGAGGTTGACGATGTTCTTGGACTGGCCGGCCAGGGGCCGTTCCAGCGAGGTCTGCACGGACCGCTGCTGTTCGAGCAGGGTGATCTTCGAGTCGACCCAGGTGTAGTTCGCGCTGACGAAGACCTGCTTGGTCAACTGCCGGCCGAGTTCCAGTTCCAGACCGACGTTGCGGGCGCGGTCAGAGTTCTGGAAGGTTGCGATGGGGTTGGCCGCAGCGATGACGATGCGCTCGATGGGCTTGTCGAAGTACTTGAGGAAGACGCTCGTGGCCACCACGTTCCGGCTTCCACCGAACATTTCCCATCGGGCATCCACATTCTGGATCAGCGCGCGCTGGAGATTGCGGTTGCCCTTCACGGCGCGATTGCCGACCACATCGGTGAACTCGAACTCGGCCAGCTCACGGAACTCCGGACGATTGACCGTCGTGCTGTAGCTGAGGCGCAGGTTGGACGTCGGGCCGAGCCCCTGGACGAAGTTGACCGCGGGGAAGAAGTCCGTGTTCAGGTTGTTGGCCTGAACCTGACGAGCGAAGAGCCCGAACGGATCCTGCGTGATGACCGTCTGGTCAAACCGCTCCACGCGCATACCGGTGATGATGCGGCTGCGTCCGGACAGGGTCAGGTCCAGCATGCCGTAGCCAGAGGTTGTCGTCTGGGCGCCGGTATAGGCATCGACAGGACGCGTTTCTTCGTTGAAGCGAAAGGCCGTGCCGACGTTGGACGGCGTGAACAGCTCTTCGGGGGAGAGGGTTGGATTGAACTGCAGCGCGCCGTCCTTGACCAGCGTAATCGGAATGTAGTGGAACCGGCGCGACCGGAAGTCGCGGTTGCGGTCGATGTAGCTGGCGCCGAACTTGAACTGGGTCGGGCGGCCACCGAGGGCATTCGTGATGGCCCAGTTCACCTGGCCATCGGTCGTGTCGTCCTCGAGCGCATTGAACATCTGGAAGCCGCTCTGCGATTCGTCCGCATAGGTGAACGGGTCGTTCGGCCGCTCCGGCAGGCGCTCATAGAGGGTCTCCCGTAGTCCGGGCTCGTCGCGTTTGGCTCGGGCCAGATTCAGGCGCCAGTCAAGTCGGCTGTTCGAGAGCTTGGCGAAGAAGTGCTCCCCGCCGAAGGCATTGGCGAACAGACCTTCTTCGGTGAACTGCAGGCGGCTGTTCCGGTACTCGCGAGCGTTGTCCAGGTTGTTACCCTGGAAGAACCGGCCCTCGTCGCGACCGTTGTGGGTGTAGAAGTTTTCGAACGTGACGCGCTGCGTCGGCGTGGCCTGAAACGAGAGGTTGGCCACGGCGCCAATCTGGGCGCGCTGCTGACCCGTCTGCATGCGGTAGTCACTGACCGCTTCCAGTTCCCCGTCGTCGGCGATGCGGAAGAATCGGCGGTCTTCCTCCACATAGGTCTCGCGATAGGCGTGGGTCATGCTGGCCACGACGCCCAGCTTCCCGAACCGGTTGCCGAATGTGGTGGACCAGTTCTGGCCTGGAGCACCCTTTTCGCGCGTGGGCGTCCACTGATTGCCCATCAGCTTGCCGAACGCCGTGATCTCGTCGGCAGAGTAGCCGACGGTCGGCGTGTAGATGCCCTGACGGACGATCTTGTTGTTCGGAATGCCGGCGGCAAGTGAACGTGAGCCGGCGTCATAGCCCCACACGTCCCGGTTGCCAAGGGCGCTGAGCGGAATGTTCTTGCCCGTGGCAGTCGAGAAGTGCGTGATGCCGTAGGAGAAGTCGAGGACCGGACGGCTGGGCAGCTTCATCGGGATGATCTGGACCAGGCCTCCGGCGAACTCGGCCGAGCGGTCCGGCGAGAATGACTTTGAGACCTGCACACTGTCGATGAGGCTCGTGGGGAACAGGTCGAGCGGCACAACCTTCTTGTCTGGTTCAGTGGTTGGCAGCACGGAGCCGGCCAGCATGGTGTTGCTGTAACGCTCGCCCAGGCCACGGACGAAGACG